>JADJCM010000001.1:1800000-1954133 GCA_016703225.1 Lysobacterales bacterium | reverse complement strand
ACGACAGCGGCATGCATCTTGTCGAACACCCACACATTTCGCAGCTGCATCAACGCCACGAAGTGCGCAACAAACGATCTAATTTCGGGATCGGCTAGCGCCGTGTCGGTGCCTGTCAACATCGGCCATACGTCGCCGGCGCGAGTTTCGGTGATTCCTAGATCGTCTTCCATCGACCAGTCGCGCGTTCCGTCCAACAACCGTGGCGTGTATAGGAATCTCTTGCTGCAGATCGTATCCACTCGGGCCGGTCCACCCCTGAGCCGCTTGGTTGTCTTGTCCCACACCCACACCTTCGGATCTTGAGTTGCAAATGTGTCAGTCGTGGCGAAGTGCTTGAGGTAGACGCTAGGCACCCAGTGCTGCTGGCGAGGCTTGTTGTCTTTCTTTGGCGGCTGTATTGATGTCACGACTGGTCTCTCGGACGTTCTTGAAGTGCAGATCGACATAGTCGGTCGAGATGTCCGATTTGATTTGCCGGAGCCACTCGATGTTTTCGCTAGGGACTTTCTCGGCGGGGCCCATGCTGCGGTCGATTGTGCTCGCGACATCCGCAGTGACTCCGTCGACGCAGAGCCCCGGCGCCTTGGCTCCCCTGGGCATTTGGTGCGCATGGGATAGCCACCGGTGCCGCTTCGTCAGCCGGATAGAGACGACCTCTTCGCACCGCGTGAGCGTGGAACTTCTTGCTGAACGTCCGCCAGTCCTTCTCGGTATGGGGTGAGTAGTCGACGACAGCGTGCTGCGTTGTCAGGCAGCGGATCAGCGTAGGCGCTAGACAGTCTCGGCTGCGTACTCGCCGACTGTCACAGCCCACACACCACCAGATTTGCGTCCAGCCGCAGGTAAGCCTCAAATGCTTCGCGTGGTGTAACCATGCTATTGCGGTCCGAGGAAAGCTGACCCCCATCGTTTGAGTTCGGTTGGAACGAGCGGGTCGCTGGCCTGCCCTCCTGTATCCAAATCTCAATTACTTGGCGAAGCAGAAGCTCCTCGTGATCACCCAGCCTGTGTTCCTTCCCAACTGGCATTACGCCCCCCCTGTGTCGGAGTCCATTCCACTCCAAAATTGACTAAACGCGGATAGCGCATTCTCGTCGAACGGAGCGATGTCACCTTCGAGTTCTTCATTTGTCTCCACGTTTAGCGCGTGAAGATCAATCGCAAGGTTCGGCAGCGTAACCGTCGCACTGATTTCCCAGTCGCCGCGGGTCCACTCACCAGTGATGCTTCCATCGGGAAGTGGGTACACGTAAGGCATCGGCACACCAGCTTCGGTGGTGATGAGCGCCAGCAGTTCCCTCATTTGCGCTATAGCTGATCTGTCCGGCGCTGGATTCTGGCCCGAGTACCAACCCGCTGGAGTGCGAGCAATCTCGCCCAATCGTTCATCTAAAGGCCGCTGGGGTTCATCATCCGTGTAGATGAGCTCTTTGTACTTCGTAATCTTCGTGAGGCGATCCTGGCGATCGAACAATCCGGTGCCGACAACTCTCACTTGGTGTCGCCGCCGAGCGATAGCTTTCTCGCACTCTTCGTCAGTGTCGACCCGCAGGTCGAAGCGAATTCCATCTTCATCGGCGAGATGCACGATGAATGCGCGAATTTCGCCGCCGGTCAGCGTGAATCGCAGGTCTAACGCATTCTCGTAAGTTGCGTTGGCAGATAGAACAATTCGCTTGCGCGTCTCGCTGTCGTAGCGGACCGACGCTGTGCGTCCATGAGATAGATCGGCATGCTCACCGGCTCGGAGGCTTTGCCCAAAGCGATTGAATTTCCCGACCAACTCCCGCGGGAACCCTTGTGGAAGGGGCTGGCCTTCATTGGCTGCCGCAATCACTCGGTCGAGAAGATCACGGGCGTCCTCAAATTCGCTATACCTAGGGAAACCAAACCCAGCTTGTGCAGCATCTACGGGCTGGTCTTCCAACGTCTCCAGCCTCCGAGCTAGGGCTGTCGCACTATTGCCTTGGATGACTTGGGAGAGTCCGAGTTGGAACGACTCCTCAAAACCTTTAGGTACTCGCTGGCGATCACTGTTCCGTTCACGGAAAAGGTGCTTCGCTACTTCCACCACCAAATCACGGTAGGCAGCGAGATCGGGAAGTACGTCGAACGGAATAGTGTGAGAGTCGAAGCGCCCGCCAGCAAAGCGCACGCGCACGAAATCGCCGTTGTTCTCGATCTCTGACTGCGGTTGCTGGTCCGGTGCGTCCGTCATCTTACAGGCCTCCCCAGCCCATCCCTAGCTGGTCGATATAGCAGATTGCAGTTTATGTGTCTGTCTCAGTGAGACAGCAAGCCGCCGTTCTGGTTCCCGCGTTCTCTCAGCCCCTTGCCTATGCCGTGCGGCAGGACTACTGCTTGCGGCAATTGCCTCCAACTTCAGCGCGACGCCGGGGCTTGGATGAGCCATGAATGCCCAGCTCAAGGGGACGCCCCAAAGGCAGGCAAGGTGGTCGCGGGCTAGGTTTCGTGGCGACGGCCACATGATCCCAAATAGCACCGATCACTGAGTATCATCGTCCTGCTGGCGGTGGCGCAAAACAACGCCGGCGTGCCGGCCGTGCGTTTCGCAATCAGCAGCGGCGACGGCCCGTTCACTCTGCTGGCGAGCCGCATCGACGGCGCCGGCATTCCCGAACTCGCCGTGCTCGCCGACGGTTCGCTGCGGCTCTGCTACAACGCCCCTGGCGGTATCGCCAGCCGCCGCTCCTTCGACGCCGGCAACAGCTGGCAACCGGAAGCGGGGCTGCGCCTCGCGGTCGCCGAACCGATCGCCGACCCGAGCCTGCTACGGCGTGCCGAAGGCGGCTGGTGGATGTTCTACCAGGCATTCAACGGCAGCGGCACGCCGGGACCGGCCGGCCACAAGGTGCAACTCGCGCTCGCGCTCGACGGCGATACCTTCCTGCCGTTCAGCGCGGTCTTCGACTTCGCCAGCGTCCCCGACGGCGCGCTGCAGCCGGCGCCCTGAGCGCGACCCCGCGAGCGCGGCAGCGAAGACCGAAGCGGTTCGGGCGGGAGACGGCCACCGTCACGCACTTTCCTCCCGTAGCCGTTTTGGCTACGCTGGCCGCCGAGGTGATCCCCATGCGATGCGTTTCCCTGCGCGACTTCCGTACGCGCGGCACCAAGGCGCTGGAAGGCGCCGCCGCCGACGAAACCGTCCTGCTCTCGGGCCAACAAGGACCGGCCTATTTCCTGGTGCCCGCGCTCGGCGATATCGCACTCGAAGACCGCGACCTGCGCCGCGCCTTGGCACGCGCCGCGCTGCGTGCCAGTTGGCGGGAAGCGGAAGCATCGGGCCTCGCTGCCATCACCGACCGCGAGATCGACGCCGAGATCGAAGCCGCGCGCGTCGCGGCGAAGTGACCGGGAGCGCGCGTGCGCCTGGCGGTGTTCGATACCAACGTGATCGTCTCGGCCGGCATCCGTGCCGCAGGGCCGCCGGCGCGACTGGTCATGGATTGGGTGCTCGAAGGCCAGCTGCAACTGGCGACTTGCCCGGCAGTCACCGCGGAATATCGCCGCGTGCTCGCGCGCCCGAAGTTCCATCGCTATGGCTTTCCACCCATCTGGGTCGAGGTGCTGATCCAGGACAGCCTGCAGCTTCAGGATCCTTTGGCATGGCCATTGGCGCTGCCCGATCCGGACGACGCGGTGTTCCTGGCGCTGGCCGAACGGGCGGGCGCAGTGCTGGTCACCGGCAATTCCGCCGACTATCCCGCTGACCGCTGCGCGCGCGTGGTGGTGATGAATCCGGCCGATTATCTACGGGCTCTGGAGGCCGCGTCGTGAGCACCCACCTCGCCACCCTGGTCCTTGCGGCCGGCGCCGGTTCGCGCTTTGGCGGGGCGAAGTTGCTGGCGGAGGTGGAGGGCGAGCCGATGTTGCGACACGCGATCCAGCTGGCCGCAGCACTGACGCCAGGCGCGGCCTTCGTGGTGCTGGGTTGCGAGCGCGAGCGTTTGCGTGTGGCACTGCCCGCCGACGTGCACGCCATCGACCATGCGGCTTGGGCGGAGGGCCTCGGCAGCAGCCTTGCCGCCGGCGTCCGCGCGCTTGCCGACGCACATCGATGGCGCGCTGGTGCTGCTCGCCGACCAGGTCGCGCTCACCGCAGCCTCGTTGCAGCCGTTGCTCGCACGCTGGCAAGGTGCGCCCGAACGCGTCGTCTGCGCACACTACCGCGGCAGCCCCGGCGTACCCGCCATCTTCCCGCGCCGCCTGTTCGCCGAACTCGCCACCCTGCACGGCGACCGCGGCGCGAAACCGCTGCTGCTGCGCGAATCCGACACGACTACGCAACTACCGCTACCCGAAGCCGCCATCGACATCGACACCCCCACCGACCTCCACGCCTACCGCGCCACCTCGCGGGGTTAGGGTACGGGGTGGTCGAGCAGGGCTTGCGGCTACGTCGGCGCGAAAGTCCATGCCCTGCCACGGAGACGTGACCTTGGACAGCGCGCTGCCAGCCCAGCCGTACGCGGTAACCTAGACCGCAGAGCTTCTGGAATCCCCTCATCACCATGGCGCTGCACCCCGACTTCCCTCGCTCGCCCCACACGGTTCCCGCACCGCATACGCGCTGGTTCGAGCGGCAGCTATCAAGCTGGTTCGCCGCCCCGTTGGCGGGCTTCGTGAAGTACCAGGCGTGGGCGCGCCGAGCTTTCGCGTCTACGTAGACGAGTCCGGCGATGAGGGCTTCGTGTTCAGGGACAAGGGCGAGGGCTCCTCCCGGTGGCTGGTGCTGTCCGCCGTTGTCACTCGGTCCGAGCATGATTCCGAGGTGGTGAAGCTCATGGACGCCGTGCGCGCTTTATTGGGCCGGCCTTGGCGTCAGCAGCTTCACTTCGTCAAGCTGCAGCACGCGCAGAAGGTGGCCTACGCGCGGGAGATCGGGAAAGGTCGAATGCGGACGGTCAGTGTATTGATCCACAAGCCGTCCATCCTCGATCCGGAAACCTTCCAGGCGCAGAAGCATCAGCTGTATCGGTATGCCAGCCGCCTGCTGCTTGAGCGCGTTTCCTGGCTATGCCGCGACCACCGTCTCAGGGATCGAGGCGACGGCTTTGCCGAGATCATCTTCTCAAATCGCGGCCAGATGTCTTACGAGGACTTGCGGGACTACCTGGTCAGGTTGCGCGACAAGCCCCACGCGGGAGTCAATATCGATTGGTCCGCAGTCGATCCGACCAGGGTGCGTGCCGTGCAACACTCGCAGATGGCCGGTCTGCAGGTGGCGGATGCCGTGGCCTCCGGCGCCTTCGCCGCCGTCAACCCCAACCAGTTCGGCGACACCGAGCCTCGCTACCTGAATGAAATGATGCGGGTGGCCTACCGGCACCAGCACAACAAGCTGGTCGGCTACGGACTGAAGTTCTGGCCCGGCGACATCGCCGCACTGGAAACGAAAGACCCCCGGCTGCGTGAGCTGACCGAGGGTCTTGAGTAGTGCAGGCCCCAAGTTCGAGGATCCCACCCGTGCGGGCTGCCGCTGTTGCCAACGACCTCTACAGGTCTTGCGCTTGCCTGCCGTCGCAGTGTCTCTTCGACGGAGCCTGGCGTCAAGGCGAAGGCGAAAAAGGGCCGCGTGCCCAGAGAGGTGTCCCAACCAAGCAAACCCGCCATCGAGCTGCCTGACGGCGCCTGCGCCGAACATCGACAACGCGAAGTCCGACACCCCCGCCGACCTCGACGCCTACCGCGCCACCCCGCGGGGTTAGGGTGCGGGGTGGTCGAGCAGGGCTTCGAGGGTGTGGGCGAGGGCTTCGCTTTGTTGCTCGATCGCGGCCAGACCTGAGGGCGCGCCGGCCTCGCCGCGGCGGGCGCGGGCGAGCCACGCGTCGCCCTGGCGGTGGATGTCGCGATGCAGTTCGATCGCGCGCTGCAGTTCGGGATGGGTCTCGCGCTCGTCGGGCTGCGCGCCCAGCCATTGCCCGCAGCGGGCGTGGCGCGCCTCGACCTGGGACGAGACTGCAACCGCACCATGCACGCTCGCCTGCAGCGAGCGCAGCCAGGCGCGGTGCCCGATCAGCAGCGCCAGGGTCGGGATCGCCTCGCGCCGGATCGGCGCGCAGCGTTGCCAGCGCGGGTCCGGGCGCCAGGTGGCGATCCAGTCCGCGATCGCCTCGGGCGGCATCGGCCGCGCGATGGCATAGCCCTGGGCCATTTCGCAACCCATGCGCAGCAGGATCTCGCCCTGCTCCAGCGATTCCACGCCCTCGGCAATCACCTCGCGCGCGAAGGCGCGCGCCAGGCCCTGCACGCTGTCGAGGATGGCCAGGTTGTCGGCGTCGTCGAGCAGGTCGCCGACGAAGCTGCGGTCGATCTTGAGCTGGCGCACCGGCAGGCGCTTCAGGTAGGACAGCGAGGAATAGCCGGTGCCAAAATCATCGAGCGCGAAGTGCACGCCGATGCGGTGGCAGTCGTAGATCAGCGCGGCGGTGCGATCGAGGTCGGCGAGCGCGCTGGTCTCCAGTACTTCCAGTTCCAGGTCCTCGGGCTGCAGCCCCGGATGGCGCGCCAGCAGCGCCGACAGGCCGGCGGCGAACTGCGGCTGGTCGAGCTGCGCGGCGCTGACGTTGACGCTGACCGGCAGGTGCAGTCCCTGTCGGCGCCAGGACAGCGCCTGGGCCGCGGCCATCTCCAGCACGCATTGGCCGAGCGCGAGCTCCAGCGCATGGCCCTCGAGTTGCGGTAGAAACTCGTCCGGCAGCCGCGGTTCGCCGCCCGGCACCGTCCAGCGCAACAACGCCTCGACGCCGAGCACTTCGCCGCTGCGAAGGTTGACCTTGGGCTGGTAGTACAGACGGAACTCGTCGCGCTCGAGCGCGCGGCGCACCTGTTCGATCACGTCGAAACGGCTGCGCAACACGCGATCTTGCTCGGCGTCGAACAGGTGGTAGCGGCCCTTGCCGGATTGCTTGGCCTTGTACATGGCCTGGTCGGCCTGGCGCACCAGCTGGTCCGGTTCCAGCGTCGTATCCGCCTGCGGGTAGAAGGTGACGCCGATGCTCGCCGACACCCGCAGCTGCAGCTCGCCGATCTCCACCGGACGCGACACCACCTCGACCAGCCGGTCGAGCAGGGGCAGGCTCTGGTTCTGGCCATCGAGCTCGGGCATGACCGCGACGAACTCGTCACCGCCGAGCCGTGCGAGCATGTCGCCGGCGCGCAGGCCGCCCAGGAAGCGCTGCGCCAGCTCGACCAGCACGCGGTCGCCGGTCTCGTGGCCCTGGGCGTCGTTGATTTCCTTGAAGCCGTCGAGATCCAGGTAGGCCACCGCCAGCGTCGTGCCGGCGCGTACGCTCTCCGTCATCGCCTGGCGCAGGCGCTCGGCGAGCAGGGCGCGGTTGGGCAGCCCGGTGAGCACGTCGTGCAGGGCGCGGTGCTGCAACAGTTTTTCCTGCTTCTTGACATCGGTGATGTCGTAGAACAGCGAGACGTAGTGCAGGATCTGGCCGCGGTCGTCGCGCACCGCGCTGACCGTCTGACGCACCGGGAACACGCGGCCGTCGCGGCGCCGGCCCCAGATCTCGCCGGTCCAGGTGCCGGTCTGGTCCAGCGTCTGCTGCACCAGCGCGAAATACTCGCGCCCCTGGCGGTCGGAACGCAGCACGGTGGAGCGCTTGCCGAGCACTTCCTCGCGCGCATAGCCGGTGATGCGGCAGAAGGCCTCGTTCACCTCCAGCACCACGCCGTCGCGGTTGGTCACCAGGATCGCCTCGTTGGCGTGCGCGAACACGCTCGCCGCGAGCCGCAGGCTGGCCTCGTCACGCTTGCGCGCGCTGATGTCCTGCGCCAACGCGAAGATCACCGGCCGCCCGAACCAGACGCCGCGGGTCAGGTGCACCTCCTTCGGGAACTCGCTGCCGTCGCCGCGCCGTCCCCAGAACTCGAAGCACTGCGGTTCGCCGGTGAGCGCGCGAGTGTGGATGGCGCCGAGCGCCGCCAGGTCGTTGCGTCCGGGTGCGGCGACGTCGAGCGGCGTCTTGCCCACGAACCATTCGCGCGGCAGGCCGTACATGCGCTCGGCGCCGGCATTGACCGCGAGGAAGCTGCCGTCGTCGGCTTGCACGTAGACGGTCTCCTGCACGCTGTCGAACAGCGAGCGGAAACTGGCCTCGCTCTCCTGCGCGGAACGCTCCGCAGCCTTCAGGTCGCTGACGTCGGTGCGCAGCGCCACGTACAGCATCGGCCGCCCGTCCTCGCCCGCGATCGGCACGATCGTCGACTGCACCCAGTAGCGGCTGCCGTCCTTGGCGCGGTTGCAGAACGTGCCGCGCCAAGTCCGGCCGCGGCCGATGGTCGTCCACATCTGCCGGAAGAAGCTGCGCGGATGGTGCCCCGAGGCGAGGATGCGATGATCCTGGCCAACCAGTTCATGGCGTTCGTACTGGGAGAGTTCGCAGAACTTGCGGTTGGCGTAGAGGATGCGCCCGCCGCGGTCGGTCACCGCCACGATGGCGTGTTCGTCCATCGACTCGAGCACGGCATCGAGCAGGGCCGGGTGCTGGACCAAACCAGCCGAGTTTTCGACCGCCTCCACCAGCGCCTCGATCCGCATGGTCCTGCACCGCCACCTCTCGCCGCCCCCGCGGCGTACCGACCCGAGCCTGCCACAGCCGGGTGGCGCAGGCCAGCGCGCTGCGGCGCCGGGCGGCGGGGGCGGCAGCCCACGGCCACGCTCACTCGCTCGGGAGCAACCGTTCCAGCATCAACTGGATGTGGTCCTGCCCGCCGAAGAACACGGCCAGCACGCGCACACGCCGCATATGCCCGTCCACCTCGAACCAGTAGATCGCCCGTTCGATGCTCAGATGCCGCAATCCTGGCAAGAGTCGGTCGTGTCGCTCACCTCGATGTGGCGCAAGTGCGATGCGAGCCACGGCGGCACGAATGGCAAGGGTACGTCGTTCGGCGTGATCGAGCGCTTCGGCCACGCTCTCGCCAAGGGCGCTGTAGCTCGCGTAGAGGTGATCGAAGATCAGGCCGAAGTCGCGTTCCGCATCGGCGGAAAACTCAATCTGATAGGCCATGCGCGCGTCGGGCCGCAGCGGCCATCTCAGCGATGCGAGCATCCATCTGCTCGCCGGAAACAAACGCGCCTTCGCGCCGATACGTGAGCAGGGCCTTCAGCGCCTGCGCCTCCATCGGCTCGGCAATTTCCCGTTGCCGCAACAACTCGATGCCCTGCTGCACCACGGCATTCACGCTGCCATAGCGCCCCTGCTCAACCAGGGCGCGAGCGAAGTCGTGTTGTTCTTGACTCAATGAGACCGAGGGCTTGACGGACATGGGAACCTCCGGGCCAAAGCGTACTACCGCGCCAAGCCCGCAGCGAATGGCTCGCCCGCATCCCGGTGGATTTCAGCACTGGTCGATACGCCCGCACTCGACGCGGTAGCGCGCGAGCACGGACCCGAGGTTGCGGGCGAGCACGGCGAAGGCAGAGAACCAGAGTGCGGCGGCCGGGCGCACGAGCAGAGGCCAGAATGCCGCCGCGACCAGCACCGACAGCGCCGCCAGATGCAGTCCGAAGTGCAGGCGCGCGCGCGGCTCCGGCAACAGCGCCTTCATGTTCGGCGGGAAGATGCGATGGCGCGCTGCCGGGTTCGCGCCGATGCGTTGCTGCAGGTGCAGCCAGACCAGGAACGGAACAATCTTGTAGAGCATCGCGCAGACCACCGACAGCGCGAAGCCGGCGATGAACAGCGTCACCGCGAGCTGCATCGTCACGCCGGTCGCGAACCACCAAGACGCCGCGCCAACGGCGATCGCAACGAGCAACGCGATCAGACCGAGGCGCCAGAACGCGAGGCTGGCATCCCCCACCTTGCGCCGGCGGTGCCCGAGCAGCCACAGCGTCGTGATCCCGAAAGTGGCGAGCAGCAGCGCCAGCGCCAGCCACGAAAACCACCGCCACTCTGGGCGCCACATCGAGGTCGCGATCGCGAGCAGCAGCATCGCGGCCATTGCGGGCGCGAGCCATACGCGCAACCACTGCGGATACGGCGCGGTCATCTGGAACATCGGCACCACCTGGTAGGCCACGGCGACCACCAGCATCGCCACCCAGCCAGCGAGCGCGACGACCAGATGCAAGTCGGTGCCGATGCCGCGCCACAACCCCACGCCGGCGTCGGCATGGCCGAGCGCGAGTGCGACGCCAAGCAGCAAGGTCGCAAGCAAGCCGAGCAAGGCCAGGCGCATGCCGCGCGTGCTCGCGTCCGGGCGCTCGGCGCGCCACAGCGCGCGGCCGACGACGACGATGAATCCGCCGAGCGCGACCGCAAGCACACCGGCCGCGACTGCGAAGACCGCGCCCGATCCGCTGACGAAGCCGCCCGCGAGCAGCAAGCTGCCGAGCACCAGACCGCCATGGCACACGCCCGCGAACGCCTGCACCTGCGCGATCTGCACCCCCACCAGTACCGGCAGCATCTGCAGCAACGCACCGCACATGCTCATGCTCAGCACGCCGAGCCCGACCAGGTGCGTGAGCGCGAGCAGCAGCGGCGACCAGCGCGTCGCCAGCACCTCGTCGCCACCGATCAGCAACAGCATCGCGGCGAGCATGCCGAACAGCGGCGCGCTCAGCAGGAAGCGCATCGGCACCGCGATCGGCGGCGCCTGCTCCAATGCCAGCGGCGTGTTCACGGTGATGTGTCCGCTGGCGCGTGCCAGATGCGCAGCTCGCAGCAGTCGGGATCGTTGCGTTCGATGCGCCAGGCGAAGCCGCGCTGTTCCAGCAGCGGCAGCAGCGGGCGCGGCTCGCGGCTGATCGTGGCCAGCAGCGACTGGCCGGGCGCGAGCGTCTCGATCGCGGCGAGGATGCGCTCCATCGGCTCGCACGGCGGCAGGCCGCGCACGTCGAGCGCCAGCGTGTCGCCGCCGCCCACGGTCACAGCGCCTGCATGCGCTCGAGCAGCCGCTCGGCCGAAGCGGCGAGCGCCTGCTCGGCCATCGGGTAGAGCATGTGTTCTTCCTTCATGTTGTGCTGCTGGATCAGGATGTTCAGCGTCTCACCGATGCCGAGAAAGCTGTCCAGATCCTCAGCGGCGAGCGCGCCCTGCATCTGTCCGAGCAAGCCGCGCATCTGCTCGTGTTCCATGCGCATCACCGCGGTCGGGCCGACGCCGTGCATGCCAGTCGCCTGCTCGAACTCGGGGAACAGCACGCCCTCCTCCATCTCCAGATGGTGCGAGAGATTCGTCTCGAACTCCGCGAACGCAACGCGTGCCGCCGCGACGTCGCCGTCGCTGGCGGCCGCCTCGGCGCGCGCAAACTGGTCGTCGCAGTCACGGTGATCTTCGGTCAGGTACTTGGCCAGCATGGCGCACTCTCGCAGCGGAATCGGGCCGCCATTCTCGCGCATCGCGCGCGCTCGCGACTTGCTGCGGATCAAGCGCCCGAGCAGATCGCAAGTTCAAGCCGTCGCTCTTCAGTCGCCGGTTTCCTTCGCCGTGAAGGTCCTGGAAATCGAGAGTTTCCTGCCCGAGTTCTGGTCCACGACCGTTGCAACCACGCGGTAACTGCCGAGCTGCTCGCCCGGCTCCAGAACCGCCTTCAGGTAGTCAACACTCAACTGCAGTGCGTCCACCGGTGGCGCAGGTCTTCCAACCCAGCCTTCCATCTTCGGCGAATCCGCATACACCGACCCGTCGGGCGCGGTGACCTTGAACTGGACGGTGACATTGCAGTTCCCACTCGCGTCCGCCTCGCAGCCGCCGAACACGACGAACGCGTTGATCTCCGCATTGCGCGCCACCGTCTCGGTTTCCTCGGCATGAAAAAACTTGGCCGGTTTCTCCCAATCGGTGTAGAGCTTCTCGGCGTCGGCGACGAGGACCAACCAGGAAATCAATGGCCCGCTCGATTTCCGGTATTCCGTGTCTTCCAGCTTCTCGCCGTCGGGCGACGTCCACCCGGCAAGGGCGAGAGCGCTCCACAGCACCAGAACCACGCCAACTGCTCGAACCACGGCAATCTCCTTGCTTGAATGAACGGTCGTCGCCGCTCGCGCCTGATTCGCGAGAACTGCTACGGAAGTGCCCCTAGGCGTTGGGAGGCGGTCAAGGCAACACGCGGGCCGGCTTCTTGCAGCGCGCGAGAATCGTGGGCGAGCAGAGTGTGACCTGACGGGGCGGCCGGCCCGCCAAGACAGCCGCTGCAATTCGCTCCGCGTGGAAGTTGAAACGTACTGGCAAGGAACTGATCGCGATCAGGGAGCGCAGCGGCAACGCTGTCGCAGGCTAGAATCGGGATTCGCCTTGCCGGAGAACCTCGATGCGTCACTTGCTGATTCCCGTTTCCCTCGTGCTCGCCGCCTGCGGCAGTGACGCGCCGCCGCCGGAAGTGCCGGCACCGCCGCCGATGCCGCCGGCGTATGTCGAGCTGCTTGGCAACCCCGCACGCGCGAAGTTGGACGCGGCAATCGATGCCAGTGATCTGGCCCGGCATATCCAGACCCTTTCCTCGGACGAGTACGAAGGCCGCGGCCCGGGATCGCTGGGGGAGCGGCTGACGCTGAACTTCTTCGAGAACGAGTTCCAGCGCATCGGCTTTCTTCCCGCCGTCGCCGACGGCAAGCCGTGCGCGGCGTTTCCGTGCGAAGGCGCCTCGTTCTTCCAGCGCGTGCCGATGGTGACCACGCGCACCGCGGCCGGGACCACGCTCTCGCTTGCCGTCGGCGGGCAGCAGCAAGTGCTGACGCTCGGCAAGGAGATGGTGGTCGGCTCGCGCGTCGAGAAGCCGCGGATCGAACTCAAGGACAGCGACGTCGTGTTCGTCGGCTACGGCGTCAATGCGCCCGAGCAAAACTGGAACGACTACGCTGGCCTCGACGTGAAGGGCAAGACCGTGGTCATGCTGATCAACGACCCCGGCTTCCTGCGCGGCGACCAGACCCTGTTCAAGGGTCGCGCCATGACCTACTACGGCCGCTGGACCTACAAGTTCGAAGAGGCCGCGCGCCAGGGCGCGAAAGCCGCGTTCATCGTCCACAACACCGAACCGGCCGCCTACGGCTGGGACGTGGTGGTGAACTCCTGGACCGGTCCGCAGCACGACCTGCCGATCGCCGAAGACCCGGAGCCGCGCATCGACGTGCAGGGCTGGATCACGCTGGATGCTGCGAAGGCGCTGTTCGCCGCCGACGGCAAGGACTTCGACGCGCTGATGCTCGCCGCCGATGCCCCGGGGTTCAAGCCGGTGGCGCTGAACGCGAAAGCCAGCGCCAGCATCGCGATCAGCATGGAGAACGCGTTCTCTCACAACGCCGTCGCGATCCTGCCGGGCACCAGCAAGCCGGACGAATCGGTGCTGTACATGGGCCACTGGGACCACCTTGGCGTCAACGACCAGATCGAAGGCGAGGACCACATCCTCAACGGCGCCATCGACAACGCCAGCGGCGTCGCCGGCGCGCTCGAGATCGCACACGCCTTCGCCGCGATGGACCCGAAGCCCGAGCGCTCGATCGTGATCATGCTGCCGACGCTGGAGGAATCCGGCCTGCTCGGCTCCAAGTACTTCGCCGCGCATCCACCGCTGTCGCTGACCAAGATGGCGGCGGTCATCAACATGGACGCGCTACCGATCCGCGGCCGCAACCTCGACATGGGCGTGATCGGCCAGGGCCAGTCACCCGACCTGGAAGCCCTACTCGCCGGCGCGCTCCAGGCACAGGGACGCCGCACCGAGCCCGAAGCCGCACCCGAGAAGGGCTTCTTCTTCCGCTCCGATCACTTCAACTTCGCCAAACAGGGCGTGCCCGCACTCTACGCCCGCGCCGGGCTCACCCACGTCGCGCGTGGCGCCGAGTACGGCAAGCAGTGGTCGGACGAGTACACCGCGAACCGCTACCACAAGCCCGCGGACCAGTTCGATCCGGCCTGGGACTACGCCGGCGTGATCGAGGACCTGAGCGTGTACTTCGAGGTCGGCAAGACCCTGAGTGCTGCCGGGCAGTGGCCGCAATGGGGCGAGGCCAGCGAGTTCCGCGCGGCACGCGCGGCCAGTGCTTCCGAGCGGGCGCCGTAGGTCATGCCCTTCCTCGTGCTCTCGGCCATCCTGCAGATCGCGTGCATCGCGCACGCGGTCCGCACCGGCCGCGTGCAGTACTGGCCGATCATCATCCTGATCGGCTCGTTCGTGGGCTGTCTCGCCTATTTCCTGGTCGAAATCCTGCCGGAGATGCGCAACAGCCGCGCCACCCGGCGCGTGGTTGCGAACGTCGCGCGCGCGATCGACCCGGAGAAGCGCAAGCGCGAGATCGCGGCGCAGCTCGAAGTCGCCGACACCGTGCAGAACCGCATTCGCCTCGCCGAGGAGTGCCTGCAGCTCGGCGACTACCAGAACGCACGCGTGCTCTACGAGCGCTGCCTGAGCGGGCCCTATGCCGATGACCCAAGCTTCCTGCTCGGCCGCGCCCACGCCGAATCCGGCCTCGGCCTGTTCGCGGAAACGCGCGCAACGCTCGAGCACCTGATCGCGAAGCATCCGGACTTCAAGTCCAACGACGGCCACCTGCTCTACGCCACCACCCTCGAAGCCCTGGGAGAGTCCGACAAAGCGCTCGACGAGTACCGCGTGCTCGAACTCTCCTACCCCGGCGAAGAAGCCCGCCTGCGCTACGCGCGCCTGCTCGCCAAGACCGGCCGCGTGGCAGACGCGCGCAACACCTACGAAGGCATCCTCAAACGCGAAAAAACCGCACCCGCTTACTACCGCAAGAAGGAGCGCGAGTTCTTCGAGGCAGCGAAGCGGGAGATCGGGGCGCTGGGCCAGGGGTAGGCAATCGCAGCTGGAGATTTGTGGGTTCGGCTTCAGCCGAACGCTTCTGCGCAGCCGAGGAGCGTCCGGCTGAAGCCGGACCCACATCACCCACATCACCCACATCACCCACATCACCCACACTACCCTCATTACCCACATGCACTCGCCGCGCTGGCCGGAGCAGCCTCCGGTCGCGATTCCCTACCCAAACCGCCCCAGCTTCTTCTCCGGCCTTGCTTCCTGGGGGGCGAGTTGCAGGGCCTGGATCTTGGCGAGCAGGGCCTGGATGTTTTCGGCCCAGCGCGTGGACGCCGGGGGTGCGGGTGGCGGGCCGACGACGGGCGCGGCGACCGGGCGCTTGCCGACGCCGTCCTTGATCTGGTGCATGGCGTCGATAGCGAAGCCGTCCCAGCGCAGGAAGTGCGCGGTCGGCACGCTGACCCAGTTCATGTTGGGCAGGTCGCCTCCCTTCGGATCCCAGTATCGCGCACCGGCGAGCGTGGTCGCCTTCAGCCGCGCGCGGCCCTGCAGGCGAAACGCGACGCCGTCGAAGTGGTAGACCATGAACGGCTCACCGTGCAGCAACACCGCTTGCTTCCCGTACAACATGCCCGCAGTCGCCTCATGGCGGCGCACCATGTAGTCGGCGATGGTGTCGAAGCGAGTGCGGGCGTTGGCCATTGCGTGAACCGGGACGGGTGTGACCGAATGCTACGCCCAAACCGCGGGCCGCGGTATCAAGCGGAGCGCAGCGAACGCGCCAACAGGCCAATGCCGCCGGCGAGCAGGAACAGCATGGTCAGTGTGTTGAACAGGCTGGTCGGTTCAAAGTAGATGCGCAGGTTCATGATGACCCCGGCGAGGATGACCACCACCCCCGCAATCAGCAGCAGCCAGCCCACTTTCGAGCGGCCGTCGAAGAACAGCATCAACACGCCGACGATGAACGGCAGCAGCGACAGGCCGAAGCTGTTGTAGCCCCACAACGCCCAGAATCCGCTGGTGACCGTGACTTGGCTGGTCAGCAGGTAACCACCCGCCACCGCCATGACGAAGCCGATCAGGAACATCGGAATGCCGCCCGGCGTGCCGCCGGCGCCCGTGGGTTTGTCCATTCGCGATCCCCTCCTGCTGTCGAAGTCCGCGACGATTCTAGCCGCGAGTGCTTGCCAGCGGCGCGACGAGGGGGAACCATGGCGGCCCGGACCGCGCAGGAGCAGACCGCCATGATCCGACTGCCGCATCGCCCACGCAGCCTGCGCACTGGTGCCCGCCACTGATGCGCGCTCGCATCGCCGCAATCGCGCTGATCATCGCCGTCGCCTTGGCCTGGCTCGGCGTGCTCGATCGCGTTGCAGCCAGTGAACTCGACGCCGCGTTCAAGCGCAGCTTCGCGACCTTCGCGATCGCGCGCTCGCTCAACGGGGTGATCTCGCTGGTGCAGGACGCGGATGTCTCGGTGTCCCCGGTCGGCGTCGGCGTCTCCGTCAGCCCGGGCGAGCTGCTCGATCCGCTGAACGACCTGCTCGAACAGTTCTCGACGCTCGCCTTCACTGCGCTCACCGCGCTCGGCATCCAGAAGTTTGCGTTGCAATTGTCCGACAGCCTGCTGCTGAACCTCGTACTCAGTGCCGCGGCGACGCTGTGGTTCGTGGCGCGGTTCTGGTCGCGGGCGATTTCGCTGCAAGCACCCGCCGCGCGTGCGCTGGTGCTCGCACTGGCCTTGCGATTCCTGGTCCCCGGATTCGCGCTGGCAACGGCGCTGGTTGATCGCAGCTTGCTGACACCGGAGTTCGAGGCGGCCAAGGCGTCTCTGCAACTCAGCAGCGACGCCGCCGAAGCCGCAGCGGCCCCGGAACCCACACCCGAACCTGCGGGCATCGGCGAACAGATCACGCGCTGGTGGGATTCGGCCAAGGCCGGGATCGATGTGCGCGAACGCGTCGAGCGCATCCGCGCCATCGTCGAACACGCCGCCGAACCACTGGTCACGCTCGCGGTAGTGTTCCTATTGCAGTCGATCGTGCTGCCGCTGGCGTTCCTCGCGCTCGGTGCGCAGTTGCTGCGCGCGCTGCTCGCCGGCGCGCTGCCGAAGCGCGCGACACTCTGATCGAGATCAGTGACCCGGCTTGTCCGGCAACGCCACCGAGAGCTCCAGCAACTCGTGACCGCCTTCCTGGCTGAGCTTGACCTGGATCGCATCGGGGTCGACGTTGACGTACTTCTTGAGCACTTCCAGCAACTCGCGGCGCAAGGTCGGCAGGTAGTCGGGCGCTCCTCGCTGCGCGCGCTCCTGGGCGACGATGATGCGCAGGCGTTCCTTGGCGAGCGATGCCGAGTTCGGCGCGCGCGGCTTGAGGAAATCGAAGATGCCCATGTCAGCCTCCGAACAGCCGCGTGAGGAAACCCTTCTTCTGCGCATCGGTGAAACGCATCGGTACCGATTCGCCAAGCAGACGTGCGACCGCGTCGTCGTAGGCCTGGCCGGCCTGCGATGCGGGGTCGAGGATCACCGGCGTGCCGGCGTTCGATCCGGCCAGCACGGTGTCCGATTCCGGCACCACGCCGAGCACGTCGAGACCGAGGATCTCCTGCACGTCAGCGATGCTCATCATGTCGCCGCGCACCACGCGCTCGGGGTTGTAGCGGGTCAGCAGCAGGTGTTGCGCGACCACGCGCTCGCCGGTCTCGGCGTGGCGGGTCTTGCTCGCGAGCAGGCCGAGGATGCGATCGGAGTCGCGCACCGAGGACACTTCCGGATTCACCACCACCACCGCGCGGTCGGCGAAGTACATCGCCAGGAACGCACCCTTCTCGATGCCGGCCGGCGAGTCGCAGACGATGTACTCGAAGTCCATCTCCTTGAGCCCTTTGAGCACGCCTTCGACGCCTTCCTTGGTCAAGGCATCCTTGTCGCGCGTCTGCGAGGCCGCGAGCACGAACAGGTTGTCGAGGCGCTTGTCCTTGATCAACGCCTGCTTGAGCGTGCATTCGCCCTGGATGACGTTGACGAAGTCGTACACCACGCGCCGCTCGCAGCCCATGATCAGATCCAGGTTGCGCAGGCCGACGTCGAAGTCGATCACCACCACGCGCTTGCCGCGCCGCGCCAGCCCGACCGCAACGCTGGCGCTGGTGGTGGTCTTGCCGACGCCACCCTTGCCCGAGGTCACCACAATGATTTCAGCCAAGACAACTACTCCATCGACGAAAGTGGGGGATCAATGCAATGCCGCAACCATGAGCCGGTCGCCTTCGAGCCAGGCCTGCACGGCGTGTCCGTGCAGATCGGCGGCGGGCTCCTCGAATACGCGGTACTGGCCGGCGATGGCGATCAGCTCGGCCTGGAAGTTCTGACAGTAGATGCGCGCGCTGGCGTCGCCGCGGGCGCCGGCGAGCGCGCGTCCGCGCAGCACGCCGTAGAGATGGATCGAGCCATCGGCGATCACTTCGGCACCGTGGCCGACCATTGCCGCAACCGTGAGATCGGTACCACGCGCATACAGACGCTGGCCGGAACGCACCGGCTCGGCGTGGTGCTGGCCGGGTGCACGCGCCGCGACCTCGGTCGGCGCCGCTTCGGGCGCCGGTTCGACCGCCGACTCCGCGGCGACGGCGATCGCTGCGGCCACTTCGCGCTGCGCACGAAACTTCGCGAACAGCGGCAAGTCGAGCTCGCGCGCCAGCGCCGCGGTCGCCTCATCCGCGCTCGCCAGTCCCACCGGTCGCAAACCGCCAGCGTGCACCGCATCGAGCAGGGCGCGCATCGCTGGCACCGCGGGCAATGGCTGCAGCGCCGACAGATCGAGCACGACCGGCGCGAATTCGAGCAACTGCACCGCCGCCTGCACGCGCGCCTCGATTTCGGCGAACAGCAACGCCGGATCGGCGCTGAGCGGTTTCAACTGGCCGACGCCGATCGCGCCGAAACGCAACTCCGCCAGCGCCGGCGGCGCCGTGCCAGAAGCAGGAACGAACAGGTCTTCGGGTGTGGCCGCCATGCGGGCGGCCGCTGCGGACGGCGGAGATTTTCGGGTTCGCACGAGTTGCTGCAGACGCTGAAACAGCCGGCAAAATAGCCGGAATCAGGGTCCGTGAACATGTCCGCGTCCGGGCTGCGAGCGACCACAAGCGGTCGCGCCTTTGCAATACCGATAAAGTTCGAGTCGTCAAGGCTTCGATGGCGCTCGCGTTTGCGTAGAATCGGGGTCCGCTCCGACGGATGCCCGCCCCTTGTCCCTGCCCGACTACCCGTTTGCGTCGCAGTTCCACACGCATCCGGACCAATTGCGCCAGCACTATCTGGACGAGGGCAGCGGTGCACCGGTGCTGATGCTGCACGGCAATCCGTCGTGGAGCTACTACTACCGGCGCCTGGTTGCCGGGCTGCGCGACGGCTATCGCTGCATCGCGCCTGACCACATCGGCATGGGCTTCTCCGACAAGCCCGGCGACGACCGTTATTCGTATCGGCTGGAACGTCGCGTCGAAGATCTGGAACGGCTGATGCAGTTCCTGATCGACGAACGCGGCCTGCCCGCCAACGGCCACACGCTGGTGCTGCACGACTGGGGCGGCATGATCGGCATGGCCTACGCCTGCCGCCACCCGGAACGCATCGCGCGACTGGTGATCCTCAACACCGCGGCGTTCCCGAATCCGAAATCGTTGCGCCTGCCCTTCACGCTCAAGCTCGGCCGCGACTCTGCGTTTGGCGCCTGGCTGATCACGCGCTGCAATGCCTTCGCCCGCGGCGCCGCGTACTTCGGCGTGCGTCGCAAGCTCGATGCGGCGACGCGTGACGCGCTGCTGTCGCCCTACGACACGCCCGCCCACCGCATTGCCACCTTGCGCTTCGTGCAGGACATTCCGCTGCAGCCGAGCGACCCCGGCTACGCCCTGATCGAGCAGACCGGTCGCGACTTGGCGCAGTTCGCGACGCTGCCGGCGCAGATCCATTGGGGTCGTCACGATTTCGTGTTCGACGACGCCTTCCTCGCCAGCTGGCGCGAGAAGCTGCCGCAAGCCGAAGTCAAGGTCTACGAAGACGCCGGCCACTATGTGCTGGAGGATGCGCACGAGCGCATCGTGCCGGCGGTGCGCGCGTTTCTTGATCGCGGTGCGAAGGCGGTGCTGCGATGACCGCAAGCGGCAGCACATCCACCGGCAACATCGCCGCCAGCCTGAGCTTCATGGCCTCGCGCCAACCCACGCGCGCCGCGATCCACTGCCCGGTCGGACGCGACGCCGTCGGCGTGGCGATCTACAAGACCTTGAGCTACGCCGAACTCGAACACGAGGTCGGCATCGTCGCCTCCGGACTGATCGCCTACGGCATCGGACCGGGCGTGCGCACGGCACTGATGGTGCGTCCGAGCATCGAGTTGTTCGTGCTGATGTTCGCGCTGTTTCGCGCCGGCGCGGTGCCGATCCTGATCGACCCCGGTATCGACCGCCGCGCGTTGCGCCAAAGCCTGAACGAGGCGCGGCCGCAGGCCTTCATCGGCGTGCCGATGGCGCACGTCGGGCGCGTGCTGCTCGGCTGGGGTCGCTCCACGATCAAGCAGCGCATCACCGTGAACGGCTCGCGCCTGTTCTGGGGCGGCGCGCTGTACGAGCAGATCCGCGCGCTCGGCGACAAGCACGGCCCGGTGCCGCCGGCAGCGATGGCGCCCGACGCGCTGGCCGCGATCCTGTTCACCAGCGGCGCCACCGGCGTGCCCAAGGGCGTCGAGTACCAGCATCGGCATTTCCTCGCACAGATCATCGCCATCCGCGCCGCATTCCGCATCCAGCCCGGCGAGATCGACCTGCCGACGTTTCCGCCGTTCGCACTGTTCGATCCGGCACTGGGCATGACCAGCGTGATTCCGGACATGGACCCGACCAAGCCCGGCAGCGCCGATCCGGTCAAGCTGGTGAACACGATCGAGAAGTACGGCGTGACCACGCTGTTCGGATCGCCGGCACTGGTCGAAGTGCTCGCCCACTTCGGTGCCAGCACCGGCAAGCGCCTCGGCAGCGTGAAGCGGGTGATTTCCGCCGGCGCGCCGGTGACGCCGAAGACCGTGCAACGGCTGCGCACGATGCTGCCCGACGACGCCGAAATCTTCACGCCCTACGGCGCCACCGAGTGCCTGCCGGTTTGCACGATTGAGAGCCGCGAAATCCTGGCGCTGGCCGAACGCACCAATCGCGGCGAAGGCATCTGCGTCGGCAAGCCGCTGCCGACCAATCAGGTGCGCCTGATCAAGGTCACCGACGAGGCGATCGACGCCTTTGGGCCCGCGACCGAGGTGCTGCCCGGCGCGATCGGCGAAATCGTCGTCTGCGGGCCGACCACGACCGAGGCCTACTTCGCCCGCGCCTCCGCGACCCGACTCGCCAAGATCACGCAGGGTGGTCGCATCTGGCACCGCATGGGCGACGTCGGCTACTTCGATGCACAGGGCCGGCTCTGGTACGCCGGGCGCAAGGCACACCGGGTCGAGACCGGCAATGGCGTGTTCTATCCGGAAATCGTCGAAGGCGTGTTCAACGTGCACCCGAAGGTACGACGAACTGCGCTGGTCGGCGTGCGCGTGCACGGCAAGGCGGTACCGGGCATCTGCGTCGAACTGGCGCAGGATGTCTCGACAGCGGAATGGAAACGGATCCGCTTCGAGTTGCGCGACCTCTCGCTGCGCAACGAAGCGACCAACGTGATCCGCCACTACTGGCGGCATCCAGGATTCCCGGTCGATATCCGCCACAACGCCAAGATCGACCGCATCGCACTTGCACGCTGGGCCTTGAAGCGCGCCGACAAGGCCGATCTCGGTCTCACCTGAGCAACCACGGAGCAGCCCATGAAAGTCCTGGTCACCGGCGGCGGCGGATTTCTCGGCAGTGCCATCTGCCGCCTGCTCAAGGCGCGTGGCGACGACGTCGTCAGCTTGTCGCGTTCGCACTATGGCGCGCTGTCCGCGCTCGGCGTGCGTCAGGTGCAGGGCGACGTCGCCGCGCTCGACAGCGTGCTCGCCGCCAGCAAGGGCTGCGACGCGGTGATCCACACCGCCGCGCTCGCCGGCATCTGGGGCCATTTCGACGAGTTCAGCCGCACCAACATCGGCGGCACCATGGCGGTGATCGGCGCCTGCGAACTGAACGGCGTCGGCAAACTGGTGCACACCTCGACGCCCAGCGTGGTGCATGCCGGTCACGACATCGAAGGCGGCAACGAGAGCCTGCCCTACGCCAGCCAGTTCAAGGCGCACTATCCAGCGACCAAGGCCGTCGCCGAACAGCGCGCGCTGGCGGCAAACTCGCCGAAGCTCGCGACCGTGGCCTTGCGCCCGCACTTGATCTGGGGGCCGGGCGATCGCCACCTGCTGCCGCGCATCCTGGCCCGCGCCAAGGCCGGACAACTACGCTTCATCGGCCCGCCGAAGAAGATCGACACGATCTACATCGACAACGCCGCGCAGGCGCATCTCGACGCACTCGATCGCCTGGCGCCGTCCAGCGCCTGCGCCGGTCGCGCCTATTTCATCTCGCAAGACCAGCCGATCGCGCTCGAAGAAATGGTCAACCGCCTGCTGCGCGCCTGCGGCCGCGAAGCGGTGACCAAGCACTTGTCTCCGGCCATCGCGCGAGTCGCCGCACGCTGCTTCGAAACGCTCTACAAGACCCTCGGCAAACAAGAAGAACCACCGCTCACGAGCTTTCTGGTCGAGCAACTTTCGACCGCGCACTGGTTCAGCATCCACGCCGCCAAACGCGACCTCGGCTACCAGCCCAAGGTCAGCACCGTCGAAGGCCTGCAGCGACTGCAGGAATGGTGGCAGCGTGAAGGGAACATGAAATCCGGCGGCTGAGCGGCCTGCGCAGCATTCGATTCTGCTGGCGCGCGTCAATTTTCGCGTCGACGCTCGTCGCGGGCGTAGGCGCAACTGGGTTGGCGGCGCTCAATCTACAGAGAGGATTCACACAGCTTTTCAAAGCCGGCGGAGTCGGTGTCATCGTCCGACTCCTTCCATCCACCGATTCTTCATTGCCAAACAGCCACTTCGCTTGCGGTCCGCGTTCCACGCCGGGTGCCCTTCGGCGTTTGAGACCGGCGCCACCATACGCTAGGCTCAGTCCAGCACTGGAGGATGCACCATGCGCTTGAACGTGATCGTCAAGGGAGCTGCTCTGGGTCTGATCGTGGCGTCGACGCTCGTGCTCGGTGCCTGCAGCAAGAGCCGCGAGACGCGTGCCGCGGAAGCCTGCGTCGCCGAGTTCGCGGCCAAGATCGAGAAGGACCGACCCTACCGCGCCGACATCGCCGCGATCGCCGCTGCCGCCAAGGCGGAAGGCGCCGACCTGTTGGTCATCGAGTCCGAGGCCACGCTCGACGCCGCGCAGGCCAACGAGTCGAAGCAGAAGTTCCTGTGTCGCGTGCAGTTCGACGCCAGCAAGCCGGACGCCGAACCGGCCGTCATCCTGTTCCAGTTCGCGTTCTGATCACGCCGGCGCGAGCGCGCTCCGGCAAGAGCCGCGATCCTTGGCTCACTCGTCGAAACGCAAGTGCTTCACGGACTTGCCGTGACGGCGGATCAAGCGCAGCGCCTCGATGCCGACCTTCACGTGCGCATCGACGAAACCCTCGGTGACCTTGCGGTCCGAAGCCTCGGTCTTGACCCCTTCCGGGATCATCGGCTGATCCGACACCAGCAGCAACGCACCGGCCGGAATCTCGTTGGCGAAGCCCGCCGAAAATACCGTCGCGGTCTCCATGTCGATGGCCATGGCGCGGGTCTTGCGCAGGTATTCCTTGAACACCTCGTCGTGCTCCCAGACGCGGCGATTGGTGGTGTAGACGGTGCCGGTCCAGTAGTCGTAGTCGAGGTCGCGGATCATGGTCGAGACCGCGCGCTGCAGCGAGAACGCCGGCAACGCCGGCACCTCGGGCAGCAAGTAGTCGTTGGACGTGCCCTCGCCGCGGATCGCAGCGATCGGCAACACCAGGTCGCCGATCTCGTTCTTGCGCTTGAGCCCGCCGCACTTGCCGAGAAACAGCAACGCCTTGGGCGTGATCGCCGAAAGCAGGTCCATCACCGTCGCGGCATTGGCACTGCCCATGCCGAAGTTGATCATGGTGATGCCATCGAAAGTGACGCTCGGCATCGGCCGATCCTGACCGCGCACCTCGCCACCGCCGATCACGCGCTTGAACACTTCCAGATACCCGCCGAAGTTGGTCAGCAGAATGTGCTCGCCGAACTCCTCCAATGGCACGCCGGTGTAACGCGGCAGCCAGTTGGCAACGATTTCCTGTTTTTCCTTCATCGTGTTCTCCTTCGTATCCCGCCATTGTATGCGAGCGATGGACTGGCGCCGGACCCGGCTTCGCCGTAGCAGCGATTCCAGATCGTTGGAATACCAATTGGCAGCCGGTACTATTTGGCGCATGAACACGCTGTCGATCAAGCTGCCGAGTGACCTGGACGAGGAAATCGCGAAGGCCAGCGCGCAAGAACACATCAGCAAGTCGACGCTGGTGCGTCGCGCGCTGGAGGCTTATCTTGCGCGACGCAAGTCGCAGACGCCCTACGCCTCGTCGCTGGACAAGGCAGGCGATTTGGTTGGTTGCTTCGAAGGCGGCGCGCGCGACCTCGCATCCAACCCCGCGCACATGGCCGGCTTCGGAAAGACCTGAGTGCGACTCATCCTCGATACCGGCCCTTGGGTCGCGCTGCATTGCCGCGATGAGCAGCACCACACTTGGGCCAAGGCGCAGTTCGCCAGCACCTCGGAACCATTGCTCACCTGCGAGGCGGTGGTCGCCGAAACCTGCTTCCTCCTGGCACGCGGCGGCTTCGACCCCGGCAAGGCGCTGCAACTGATCGAGCGCGGCGTCGTGCAGCTGGCCATGCATCTGGAGGAGGAGATCACGACGGTGCGCGCCCTGTTCGAGCGTTACGACAACGTACCCGCCTCGCTCGCCGATGCCTGCCTGATTCGCATGTCGGAACTGTTCGAGCCCTCGCGCGTGCTGACGCTCGACAGCGATTTCCGCATCTACCGACGCCACGGACGCAAGACGATTCCGCTGCTCACGCCGTGACCCAGCCGGAGCCACCGATGTCCGACCCACGCCCGCTTTGCGCACTCACCATCGCCGGCTCCGACTCCGGTGGCGGGGCCGGTATCCAGGCCGATCTCAAGACCTTCGCCGCGCATGGCGTGCATGGACTGTCGGTGCTGGCCGCATTGACCGCACAACACACGCGCGGCGTGAGCGCGGTGCATGTGCCGCCCGCGGCCTTCTTGCGATCGCAGATCGATGCCTGCTTTGCCGACTTCCGCATCGGCGCGGTCAAGCTCGGCATGCTCGCGAGCACGGAGATCATCGACGCCGTCGCCGATGCGCTCGAGCACTGGGCGCCGCCGCAGATCGTGCTCGATCCGGTGATGGTCGCGACCTCGGGCGCGAAGCTGCTCGAAGACTCGGCACTGGATGCACTGCGCACGCGCCTGCTGCCGCTGGCGAGCGTGCTCACGCCGAACATCCCCGAGGCCGAATTGCTGCTCGGTCGCAAAATCGGCGCCGACAGCGCCGATGCCGCGCTGACCGCCTTGCTCGCACTCGGCGCGCGCGCGGTCTTGCTCAAGGGCGGGCACCTGCCCGGAACGCGCATGCTCGATCGGCTCGGCGAAGGAACGCGCCGCACCTGCTTCGAACACGCGCGCATCGCGGTCGAAGGCCACGGCACCGGCTGCACGCTGGCCTCCGCCATCGCCGCGCAACTCGCGCTCGGCCAGCCGCTGGCCGAAGCCTGCGCGCGCGCGGCCGACTACGTGCACGGCGCGCTGCGGCATTCCTATCGGCCCGGGCTCGGCAGCGTCGCCGTGCTCGATCATTTCTGGCGCAGCCGTGACGAGTCGCGTCCGCGCAGCCACCACCCGTGAACCTCGCGTCGGGCCGACGCGAAGGCCTCTGGCATAGTGCAGCCTTTCCCGTGACGGAGCGTCCCGCGTGAACTTGCTGCGTATCGCGATTGTGCTGGCCCTGGCGCCGCCGCTGCTGGCAGCGGAAGTGCCCTACCCCAGCACCTACCAGGTTCCGGCCAGTACGCCGGTGTTGATCCGCGACGCCACCGTGCTGGTCGGCGACGGCAGCAAGCTGGAGTCTGCCGACGTGCTGCTGCGCGACGGCCGCATCAGTGCGGTTGCGGTCGATCTGGCGGCACCGGCCGACGCCCGCGTCGTCGAGGGCAAGGGCAAGGTGCTGACGCCCGGCCTGATCGACGTGCACTCGCACCTCGGTGTCTACGCATCTCCCGGCATGATGTCGCACCAGGACGGCAACGAGATGACGGCGCCAACCACGCCGAACGTCTGGGCGGAGCACTCGTTGAATCCCAACGACCCTGGCTTCGACAGCGCACGCGCCGGTGGCGTCACCTCGATGCAGATCCTGCCTGGCTCGGCCAACCTGATCGGCGGCCGCGGCATCACGGTGAAGAACGTGCCGGCCACTACCTATCAGGCGATGAAGTTTCCGGGCGCGCCCTACGGACTGAAGATGGCCTGCGGCGAAAACCCGAAGCGCGTATACGGCACCAAGGGCGCGGCGCCGATGACCAACATGGGCAATGTCGCCGGCTACCGCAAGGCATTCCTCGACGCGCAGGAATACGTGCGCGCGCAGGATGAGTTCACGCGCAAGCTGGTGGCCTGGGAAAGCAACGACAAGAAAGACCGCGGCGAACGTCCGACACCACCGAAAACCGACCTCGCGCTCGACACGCTGGCCGGCGTGCTGCGCGGCGAGATCCTGGTGCACAACCACTGCTATCGCGCCGACGAGATGGCGACCATGCTCGACCTGGCCTCCGAGTTCGGCTTCAGGATCACCGCCTTCCACCACGGCGTCGAGGCCTACAAGATCGCCGACCTGCTCGCGTCGAAGGGCACCTGCGCCGCGCTCTGGGCCGACTGGTGGGGATTCAAGATGGAAGCACTCGATGGCATCCAGGAGAACCTCGCCTTCGTCGATGCGGCCAAGGACAGTTGCGCGATCGTGCACTCGGATTCGCCGGAAGGCATCCAGCGTCTGAACCAGGAGGCGGCGAAGGCGATGGCACACGGCAACCGCGCCGGACTCGCGATCACGCCCGAGCAGGCGATCCGCTGGCTCACCGCGAACGCGGCGAAGGCGATCGGCGTCGCCGACCAGGTTGGCACCATCGAGGTCGGCAAGCAGGCCGATGTCGTGCTCTGGAACGGCGATCCGTTCAGCGTCTACGCGAAGGCCGAGCAGGTGTGGATCGACGGCGCGCTGCGCTTCGACCGCAACGATCGCAACAGCTGGCACCAGGCCGACGTGATGCTCGGCATGCGCAAGGAGGTGACGCCATGATCCGTCGTCTGATCACGCTCGCTGCGGCGCTTGCGCTCGCCACGCCGGCCGCGGCCGAAACCGTGCTGATCCGCAATGCGCGCGTGCACACCGTCGATGTCGCCGGCACGCTGGAGGCCAGCGACGTGCTGGTGCGTGACGGCTTGATCGCCGCGGTCGGCAAGGCGCTGGTCGCCCCCGACGCGCGCGTGCTCGAAGCCAACGGCCGCGCGCTGACGCCGGGGCTGTTCGGTGGGCTCACCGCACTCGGCCTGGAAGACGTATCGGCCGAGATCGGCAGCGTCGATCACGCCTACACGCCCGGCGCAGTGATGCCGGCGCAACCAATGTCGATGCGGCCCGAGTTCGACGTGACCTACGCCTACAACCCGGCCTCGATGGTGATTCCGGTGCAGGTGGTGGAAGGGGTGACCTTCACCCTACTGGCGCCGAGTTCGATGCCCGGCGGCAGCCTGGTCGGCGGGCTTGGCGGTCTGGCCACGCTCGATGGCAGCAGCATCGATCTGTTGCCGGCCTCGCGCACCTTGTTCGTCGCGCTCGGCAGCGGCGCTTCACCGCTCACCGGCAATTCGCGCGCGGCGCAGTTCATGTTGCTCGACCAGGCCATCCGCGAAACCCGCGGTGCGCTGTTCGAAGGTGATCGCCTGCTGACCCTGGCCGGGCGCGAGACGATGGCGAAGTATCTTGGCGGTGGCCGCGTGCTGTTCTACGTCGACCGTGCCGTCGATATTCGCCGCACGCTGGCCTTCGCGAAGAAGCACGGCATGAAGCCGGTGATCGCCGGCGGCGTCGAGGCCTGGCAGGTCGCGGCCGAACTCGCCGCGGCCAAGGTACCGGTGTTGATCGACCCGCTGGTCAACCTGCCCGGCAACTTCGACCAGTTCGGTGCCACGCTCGAGAACGCGGCGCGCTTGCACGAGGCGGGTGTCCGCATCGCCTTCACCATGTCCGGCGATTCCTCGCACATGGCGCGCAAGCTGCGCCAGGCTGCGGGCAATGCGGTGGCCAACGGCCTGCCCTGGGACGCCGGCCTCGCCGCGGTCACCGCGAACCCGGCGGCGATCTTCGGCGCCAATGATCGCGGTCGCATCAGTGTCGGCCAACGCGCCGACCTGGTGCTGTGGAGCGGCGATCCGCTGGAAGTGACCTCGCTCGCCGACCAGGTCTGGATCGGCGGCGAAGCGCAGCCGATGACATCGCGCCAGACCCTGCTGCGCGACCGCTACGCACCGAAGCGCTGAGGCGCGGCACCGCGGCGCCGACGGGCGCCGCGGGCGCACCGGCGATGTACGCTCGCGCCCGGGTTCCAGCCGGAGACACCCGCGATGCCGCATCCGAACCTGCTTCTGCGCGTTTTGCTCGCGCTGCTGTTGATCGCGCCGAGCGCGCTGGTCCACGCCCAGGGATACCTGTGGCCGGGCGCCGCGCCGCCGTGCAACGGCACGCTGCAGCAGTGCATCGACGGCGTCATCGACAACGCCGTCATCTCGATCAACACCAACACGCCGAGCATCGCCAGCGATCCGCTGATCACGCGCGGTCTGGTGTTGCGCGCCGCACCGGGGCTGAAGCCGGTGTTCCCGCCCGGGATCGGCATCAACGTGGTCATCAGCACGGCGATCTCGGTGGAACTGGATGGACTGATGCTGCGCAACGGCGGCGATGTCAATGTCGTCGCCACCCTCGGCGCCGGTGCCGGTAGCGCGCATTTCACCGCCGAGCACATGCGCTTCGAGCATATCGGCGTCCCCGGCGGCGGCTTCCTTGTCGACTTCGTCGGCGAGAGCGAACTGGTGCTGCGTATCCGCGACAACGACTACCTGCGCACCGGCGGTGCCGGCAACTTCGCCGTGGTGCAGGCGCATCCAGGCCACCTCAGAGGCGAGATCGCATTCAACCGCATCGACATTCCGGACGGGTCCAGCAGTGCCTACGGCATCTCGCAGGCGGTGGATGGAATCACCGCCTGGTCCGACGTGGTCGTCGCCGGCAACCGCATCCGTGGCTCCTTCAGCTACGGCGCGATCTGCGGCCTCGCCAAGACCTCCGGCCCCGGCAAGCTGCCGATCTCGCAGATGCGCTTCCTGAGCAATGTCGTGATCGGCGCGATGGCCGGTTCCGGCACCGGCCTGTGTCTGTTCGCGGGCGAGGGTTACATCGACGCGCAGGTGATCAACAACAGTTTCATCGACCTCGGCACGGCACTGCGCGTGGAACCGCGTCCATTCGATCCGCCGACCACCGTGTATCCGATCTATGGCGAGTTCGCCAACAACCTGTTCGCGCACAATGCCAGCGCCGTCGCCATCAACCCGGCGGCGTCGGCCCTGACCAACCGCAACAATCTCTACTTCGCCAACAGCACCAACGGCAGCGGCTACAGCGCCGGGACCGGCAGTCGCTACGACGACCCGCGCCTGCTCTCGCGCAGCCAGCCCTATTTGCTGGCGACCTCGCCGGCGATCGATGTCGGCGTCGCCACCGCGCTGCCGCCAAGCACGACCTGGCCCAGCCTTGACGCCGAAGGCCACCGCCGCGTCAAGCGCAGCACGGTGGACATCGGCGCCTACGAGTACGGCGACGGCTGGTTCGATGTCATCGGCAACGGCAGCAACAACACCGGAAACACCTTGCTGCTCGATCACCCGACCAGCAACGGCGCCCCGGCCGCACGCGTGTTCGCAACACCCGACTTCAGCCTCGGCGGCGTCACCAACATGCGCCCGTTCGGGGTCTATTGGCACAGCGCAGCATCGCGCTGGCGCGTGTTCAACCAGGACATCGCCGCGATGCCAACCGGGGCCGGCTACAACCTGTTCACGCCGGCGGCGCCGACCGCATTGACCGCGTTTCCCGACATCGGACTGTTCCTGCACCGCCTGCCCGCATCGGGCCCGACCAATCCCTCGGATCTGATGAACCACCCGAGTCTGGACAACCGCCCGGACCAGATCGCGATCGTTACCCAGAACTGGAATCCGCAGGATCCGCCGGCTTCCACCGGCGTCTACAACAACTCGATCGTCACCTTGCAGTACTACGGCGACAACCTATGGCGCATCGCCAATGTCAGCGGCTTCTCGCTGCCGCTGAACGCCGCCTTCAACGTCTATGCGCAACCGCCGAGCCCAAGCGCGTTCCACCATGTCGCCGAGTCCGGAAATATCCTCGGCGGCACGGTCACCTTGCTGTCGCACCCGCTGCTCGACGGCAAGCCCTGCGCGCGCATCCAGGTGACCTCGGTGTTCGGCGACCGCGAGTTCGATGTCGCGTTCTTCCCGGTCTACCTGCGCTGGGGCATCTACAGCGTCGGCGCAATGCCCGACGGCGCGCGCTTCAACGTGCTGTTCAGCCCGCGCCAGATCGAGGAATGCTCGGGGGCGCAGATGTTCCGAGATGGTTTCGAGTAGGAGCGCACGATGCAAGCCAACCGCCACTGCGGCAAGATCGGCGGATGACCCTGACCCTTGCCCTGCTCGCACTCCTGGCCGGATTCGCACTCCTGGGCGCATTCGCGTTCGCGTGGTCGCGCCGAAGCCCCCGACCCGCGCAAGTTCCAGGCATCGACCATGCGGCCGCGCTCGCCGCCGAGCGCGAGCGCATCTACGCCGACTTGCATGACGATCTCGGCGCCAAGCTGCTGCAGCTGATCCACACCGCCAGCGACGCGCGCCAGGCCGATCTGGCGCGTGCGGTGCTGCAGGACCTGCGCGACGTGGTCACGCGCTCGCGCGGCGAGCCGGGCACGCTCGGCGACGTGCTCGCCGACATCCGCGCCGAAGCCACGCAACGGCTCGCGGCGGTGAACCTGCAACTTGACTGGCAGCAAGACGACGACATCGCCGACCCGGCGCTGAACCAGCATCAGGCGCTGCATCTGTTTCGCATCGTGCGCGAGGCGATCAGCAACGCCATCCGCCACGCCGGCGCGACGCGCCTGCGCGTGCGCGTCGACGCGACGCCGGAGCGGCTCACGCTCGAACTCAGCGACGACGGCATCGGCCGGGACGGCGCCGTCAGCCGCGGTCGCGGCACGCAAAACATGCGCGATCGCGCACGCGAACTGGATGGCAACGTCACCTGGCGCGACGCCACCGGGCATGGCACCAAGGTGATCCTGAGCGTGGCCTTGAACGAAGCCGCGGCGGTGTCGCCATGAGCGCGTTTGCCTCGGCGCTGGTCATCGACGACCTCGACCATTGCCGCGACTGGCTGGCACTTGCGCTGGCGCTGGCGTTTCCCGGCATCGACGTGCGCTTCGCCGACAGCGTCGCCAGCGGCCACGCGGCGCTGGCTTCGCCGCCGCCGCTGGTGCTGTGCGATCTCGGACTGCCCGATGGTTCCGGGCTGGAGCTGATCGAGCGGCTGGCGCGCGAGGCGCCGCAGGTGCAGGTCGTGGTCAGCACCGTGTTTGACGACGACGCGCACCTGTTCCCGGCGCTGCGCGCAGGCGCACACGGCTACCTGCTCAAGGATGCGACGATCGAGACCATCGCCGAATTGCTCGGCGGCATCGTCGCCGGCCAGCCGCCGTTGTCGCCCTCGATCGCACGCCGCCTGCTGCGCCACTTCCAGCCCGCCGCGACCACGCCGGCACCCGCCGTGGAAGCCGACCCGCTGACCGCGCGCGAACGCGACGTGCTGCGCCTGATCGCCAAGGGCCTGACCGTCGCCGACACCGCGGGCGCGTTGCAACTGACGCGCCACACCGTCGCCGGCTACGTCAAGGACATCTACCGCAAGCTGCAGATCAACTCGCGCGCCGAGGCCACGCTCGAAGCCACTCGCCGCGGTCTGGTCGGCGCCGGCGCGCGCTGAGCGAAGGCCACGGCCGGCCTCGTCCGTGTATGCCGGCCGTGGAGAAGGGCGCGGCGCTCTTTGGCGCCTGATCGTCACTGCTCACGGAACCGATGCTAGGCCCGGGCCAGCGCGGCGTGTACCCCGCGAATGCGGGGGTCACTCGAACGCGTCGACGAACAGATCGAAACCCGCGCCGCGCACCAGCACGTCGCGTGCGGCATCGCGCGGTCGGAAGTGTTCGATGGCACCCTCCGGCCAGCGCACGCGCAGCCCGGTGATGGACGCTGCACCAAGCCCAAAGTGCGCCTCGATCGGATGGCTGCCGAGAAAGCTGCCGCCGCCTTCGAGTTCGCGCATCTGCGTCAGTCCGTCGCTGCGACGCAGATGCACGCGCGCATTCACCGCATGACGGTTCATGCCCGGCTGGCGCAATGCGATGCTGATGCCGCGCGCGCTGTCCGCCGCGTCGTTGAGGTAGAACCGGCTCGTCGCCAACAACTCGGAACCGGAGTTCTGCACCAGCACGTCGATGTCGCCGTCGCGATCGAAATCGGCGCAGACCACGGCACGACCCTGGCCGGTATCGGCAATACCGAGCGCGGCGGCCTGTTCGCTGAAATTCATCGTGCCATCGTTCAGGAACATGCGTGCCGGATCGGCGTGGAACTCGGTGGCGTTGGCGCCGAAGAAACCGTTGACGTGGAACAGGTCGAGGTCGCCGTCGAGATCGAAGTCGCGCGCGCAGGCACCCCAGCCCCAGCGACCATCGCGCACACCGGCATCGACACTGACATCGACCCAGACCGGCACATCGGCTTGCGCATCGAAGCGATAGAGACGATTGCCGCTGTGCCCCCAATTGCCGTCGGGGTCTTCCGGTGACGGCGGGGTTGGGTCGAACACACTGGTCACGAACCACTCGAGCATGCCGTCGTTGTCGAAATCTCCGCTCGCGGTGCCCATGCCGTTCTCGTCATTCGGCACGCCCGCATTCGCCGGGATCTGACTGAAACCGCCATCACCGATCCCGAACAGCATCGTGCTGGTGCCAAAGTCGCGCGCCCAGAAGGCATCGGGCTGGCCGTTACCGCTGAAGTCGACCAGGCTCGCGGTGAACGAGTGATCGCGCGTCGAGGTCATCTCGGCGCAACAGACCAGGTCGCTGAAATCGGCATAGTCGCCATTGCCATCCAGGGCCAGGAAGTGACCGCGCACGCTGCTCACCTGGCTCATGTCCATGGTCCAGTGCGACAACACCAGCGCCAGGTCATCCTGAGCCAGCGGCCAGAAGGAGGCCACGCTGGCACCCCAGGTGTCGCGACCGATGCTCTCGAGCCCGGTATCGAGGTCGCGGGTGAAATGACCGGCACCGTCGTTTCGCCAGATCTCGGGTGGCGCCAGCAGGGCGCCGAGCAGCAAGTCCAGATCAGCGTCGCCGTCGAGGTCGTAGAGGTAGGCCCCGTTGTGGATCTGCGTCTCTGGATTCAGATGCGCGGCAGACAGTCCCGAGGCGGCGGTGATGTCAGTGAAGTTCGCGCCGCCATCGTTGCGCAAAAGCGTCGGCGGCCGCAGTTGCTGGCTGCCATCGACCAGCGCACCGCGCAGCAGCACCAGATCGATGTCGCCATCGCCATCGATGTCGCCACCGGCCGCACCGCCGGTCATCATCTCCGGGCCGTAGCGAAAGCCGTTCGGAAATCCATGGCTGACGGCGGCGCCGCGCGACGATGCGACTTCGTTGAACTGGAATGCCGCAGCCGGCGTCGTCATCGCGAGCAGCATCAGGCACGGGATCGTTCGCATGCCGGCGATGCTGCGCCAGTCCTGGACGTGGCGCAACCGTGACGGTGATTTCACGCGCAGCGGCGTACACCTTCTGCGAGCCTTGGAGCAGACCATGATCAGAAAACGCACCGCAGTCCTGCTTGCCGCACTGTCCTGCGCGCTGCCCATCGGGTCGAGCGCGCAGAGCATCGAGGTCTCGGCCGCCAACCAGCGCGTGCAGCATCCGACCCCATCGAGCTACGGCCAGGCCGAGATCCGCGTCCATGGTCCACATGGCTACCGCTTCGAGCAGCGCGTGAATGCGTCCAGCGGATTCCTCCTGAATACGGCCGGGCTCGCCGACGGCAGCTATCGCTACAGCATCCAGTTCTCTTCCCCGCAACCGGCGAGTGGCGCAGGCACGCAGATCGGCGACGAACAAGGCCGACGTGCCGGAACCCGGCCGGGACCTGCCGCGCCGGAACCGGTCGATGGCAGCTTCGTCATGCTTGGCGGGCAGGTTCACTTGAGCACCGGTTCCGAACAGCAGGCGCGCGAGGACGAACCAAAGCAGGGCAAGGCTGCTCCGATCGCGAAAGATCAGGTCATTGCCGATGATCTTATCGTGCAGGGATCCGGCTGCTTCGGTTTCGACTGCATCGACAACGAGAGTTTTGGAGCCGACACGATCCGGCTCAAGGAAAACAACCTTCGCATCCATTTTGAAGACACTTCGGCAACTGCGGGTTTCGCTACCAATGACTGGCGGTTGACGGCCAATGATCAAGCCAGTGGTGGGATCGAGCGATTCTCAATCGAAGATGCGACCAATGCGCGCATTCCGCTGACGATCGAAGGCAATGCCAGCACGAATTCGATCTACGTCGATTCCACCGGACGGGTGGGACTTCGCACCGCCACGCCGGTACTCGACTTGCACGTGAACACCAGCAACACCCCGGCGCTGCGCCTGGAACAGAACAGCAGCGGCGGCTTCACCGCGCAGACCTGGGACATTGGCGGCAACGAGGCGAACTTCTTCGTGCGCGACGTGACCGGCGGATCGAAATTGAGTCTGCGCATCCGACCGGGCGCACCGACCTCGAGCCTCGACATCTCCGCCAGCGGCAATGTCGGCGTCGGCACGGGATCGCCGGATGCCAAGCTGGATGTGGCCAACAACGCCGCGAGCAATGCACCCACCTTGGCGCTTCTGGTCAGCAATGTGCATGCCGACTTCACCGGCGTGACCGACCGATTCACCGTGGACTCTTCCGGCAACGTGTTCGCGCGCGGCAGCATTTCCCAGTTGTCGAGTCGCGATGCCAAGACCGACTTCGTCTCCGCCGATGGCGACGCCGTGCTCGCCCGCATCGCGGCCTTGCCGATCAGCAGCTGGCGCTACAAGGACGCCGCAGGCGACGACCGCCACTTCGGCCCGATGGCGCAGGACTTCCACGCCGCGTTCGGGCTGGGCCACGACGACACCCAGGTCGCGCCCGCGGACATGGCCGGAGTCGCACTGGCGGCGATCCAGGCCCTGAATGCGCAATTGGCCGAGCGCGATGCGCGCATCGCCGGGCTGGAGCAACGCCTCCAGGCACTGGAACACGCGGCCGGAGCGCAGTGACCATGTGGCGCCGCAACTGGTACGCGCTGCTGGCCCTGCTGCTGGTCGGCAGTGCCGACGCCGAGGTGCTGGGCGTGCGCGGCAGCCAGGGCCAGATCGAGTTCTACGGCGCCGAAAGCAACACGTTGCTGCTCAATCCGATGCCCAACCCGTGCTGTGGCATCGCGGTCGGCGCCTCCGCTCGCGACGCCAACAGCAATCGACATTGGCTCGGCACGACTTCAGCCGCGACCGGAACCCGGCTGCATGCGATCGATGCCAGCGGCATCGCCACGCCACTGCCGTTCGACAGCAGCGAGCGGATCGAGGCGCTGGCCTACGACTCCCCCCGCCAGGAGCTGCTGGCGCTGGTCCGCCGCAGCGACGCCGATGGCCTGCGCGTGCATCGTTATGGCGCCGCGACTGGCCTGGCACTCGGCTCGGCCGACGTGGCCGGAACCTGCTGCACACTGCGCAGCGGCGTGTCGGCCTGGTCGAACAGCCAGCGCGCATTCGTGGTGGTCGGTCGCGGCGCCGTCGACCAACCGTTGGCGATCTGGGTCATTCGCCATGATGGCCTGGCCAGTGAGCATGCATCAGCGCTCGCGGCTACGACCACGGCGCTGGCCGTCAACCAGACCACCCTTACCCTGTACGGACTGCAGACGACGGACGCGGCGATGGCGACGACGACGCTGAACCAGATCGCGCTCGGCGCCGGCATTGCGGGCTACGCCAACGTCGGTGCGGGTGAGGTGGACTGCTGTTTCGTGCTCGCCGGCCCGGCGGCAATCGCCAACGGCAAGTTGCAGGTCTACGCGCGGCCGCTGCTTTCCAGCAGCGCCGCCCTGCATCAGTTCGACCTCGCCACCGGCGTGGTCACGGTGTTGCCAACCACGGCGCCCGCCGCTGCCCTGCACGACGATGCGGCCGTACCAGTGCTGGTGGTGCTGTTCCGCGACGGCTTCGAGTAGGTCGCCCGCGCAAAGCCCGAACTCGTCGCCGGGGCGACATCGCTGCACGCAGGCGAAGGACGACACTGGGCTCCCGCAATGGAGTTCGCATGTCCCCGCGCCGGCACCCGCCGTGGAAGCGGACGCGCCGACCGCGTGCGAACGCGGCATGCTGCGCCTGATCGTCACTGCTCACGGAACCGATGCTATTGACTCGGCACGAATATATTTGAACTATTCGCGCATCGGGTTGTCGAAGATGCATGGACAAAGAAGACGCAAGATTTCAGTCGCTGGAGCAGTTGCACGAGCGACGCAAGCAGGTGGTGCGATTGCACCGTCAAGGCATGGGCGTGATGCGCATCGTCGAACTGAGCGGGCTGTCGTATCCGACGGTTCGCGCGGCGATTGATCGCTTTGAAGACGGCGGTTCGTCGGCGAACAAACCGAAGCCGCGTGGCAAGCAGTCGGGTTCGGGACGCAGCCTGAGTGAAGCGCAGGAGGTTTCGATACAGCGAATCATTATCGACAAGCGGCCGGAGCAGCTGAAGATGGACTTCGCGCTGTGGACACGATCGGCAGTGATGCAGCTGATCGAACGCGAACTCGGCATCACGCTGTCGGTGCGCGGCGTCGGCAACTATCTGCAGCGCTGGGGCTTCACGCCGCAGAAGCCGATCAAGAAGGCCTACGAACAGCGCCCAGAAGCAGTGCAAGCGTGGCTCGATGAGCAGTATCCCGAGATCGAGCAACGCGCCAAGGCCGAGGGCGCAGAGATTCACTGGGGCGACGAGACCGCGTTGGTCAACACCGACGTGCGCGGTCGCAGCTATGCGCCAGCGGGCAAGACGCCGGTGGCTTACGCCGTGGGCGGCACACGCCAGAAGCTGTCGATGATTGCGACCGTGACCAACCAGGGCAAGACGCGCTGGATGATCATCGACGATGCGTTCAATGCAGATCGATTGATCGAGTTTCTCGGCGCGCTGATCAAAGACACACAGCGCAAGGTGTTTCTGATTCTCGACAACTTGCGCGTGCATCACAGCAAGCTGGTCAAAGCGTGGGTCGCCGAACGCGCAGAGCAGATCGAACTGTTCTACCTGCCGAGCTACAGCCCGGAACTGAATCCCGAAGAACGACTCAACGCCGATCTCAAGCACCACATCGGCTCGAAAGTCCCGGCACGCACCAAGGCAAGGCTGAAAGCTGCCGCGACCGAGCACATGGAGCGCCTCGAAAAATCACCCGAGCGCGTGCGCAGCTATTTCCAAGATCCTCACGTAAAGTACGCCGCATGAAAAGTTCAAACTTCACTTGGCCGGATCAATAGGTCCTGGCCAGTACGGCGAGTACCCAGCGAATGCGGGGATCGCCGCGACGTCGCGCCTTGCGGCACCACTATTCGAATCCGTCCACGAACAGGGAATCGATCAGGGTGACCGGAAAGCACTCGGAGAACTCGCCGAAGCCGCGTGCAGGGTAGCCAAAGGGAAAGCCGGGCAGCGCATAGCTCACGTGGCTGGCGATGGTGGTGAGGTACTTGCCCTGGAGCTGACTCCAGTCGTCCGAGGTGGGACGCAGGATCTGCGACTGAATGGTTTGCATGCCCTCGCCCCCGATGCCGGTCGGCTTCATGACGAACACGCGCTCGCCTTCACCGAAGCCGCTGGGGTCGCAGGCCTCGTTGACGTAGACCGTGACTTCGTAGCCCCCGGGCATGCCCGAGAATTCGATGTCGATGCTTTCGCCATCGACGGCCAGGATCCGGGGGCGGTTCATTCCGCCCTGGGCCAGGGTGAATTCCTGGCTGGTGTCGTCGTCGATCGGGTCCACGCCGTCGTTGCCGATATCGACGGCGAGATCATCGTTGTCGTGCACCGTGTTTTCGCGCCAGATGGTGCCCCAGCCATCGACAAGGCCGAAGCCAGCGCCGCCATTGAATGCGACCTCGTTGCGGATGAATCGGTTGTAGGTTGGCACGTGGTTTTCGGCATCCCCGGCTGCGCGCGTGACATGAATGCCATCACCGCCGTTCGGCAGCGCCGGGTTCGGCGTGCAGGGTGGCAGGCAGAAGGAGAAGGCCTTGACGCCAATGCTGTTCTCTTCGACGACGTTTTCGTCCGAGTCACCACCGCGGATCATCAGGCCGTGGCCGAGGTTGCCCGAGATCTTATTGCCTGCGACATGGTTGAAGCCGGAGTCATCGATCAATACGCCGGTTCCGTTGGCGAGCACGCTGTTGCCCGAGCTGCCGGTACCGATCAGGTTGCCGCGCAACGCGACCCTGCCTTCCGCGGAGGCGATGAGCACGCCAACCTCGCTGCTGCCACCGATCAGGTTGCGTGCCGCAAGGTCGCCGCCGATTTCGATTCGATTCGCCGACGCGCCGACGCGGATGCCATTGCGACTGCCGACCAGACCCAGGCCGGCGACATGGCCACCGAACTGGTTGCCGTACACGCGGTGGTCGGCACCGGAGACGAGCTGGATCGCCGCGGCATTGCCATCGCTGCCGAGGAAGCCGGAGAACGCGAGGCCCTTCACTTCGCTGCCGCCGTAGCCCGTGGTTGCGACGCGCAGGCCGTAGGGCAGTGTCGGTGCGCCGGCAGTGATGATGACGCAGAGCGAGGCATTGAAGCCGAAGGCGCTGTCATTCGCGCGCGAACCGGGTTGGGTGTAGCCGTCGATGCTGACCAAGTCGGTGAGTTCGGGCAGCAAGCTGGCGAGGGTGATGACACGCGGGCAGGCACCGGGAATCGCAAAGTGGATGAACTGCCGCCCTGGCGCAGCCTGCGCGTCGAGGAGGGCATCACGGAGGCTGCCGATTCCGCTGTCGTTGGCATTGAGCACGGTGAGGATCGAGTCGGGCGATGCACCGAACTCCATGGCGCCACGATCGACCTTGAGGCCGACTATGCGCGGTCCGCCACCGAGGTCGCTGGTCGCGAGCGTGATCGCAACATCGTGCGTGCCGGAGTCGATCGCGGGCGACAGCGCCGCGACCGGATGGAAGTTCGAGTCGAGTTGCGGATCGACCGCGAGATTGTTGCTGCCGGACACCGTCGCTGCGCCTCCGCTGCTCGCGAAGATCGAATGCTCGACCACGAAGTTGCCGCCATTGCCGTAGAGATCGGTGCCATTGCCGTGCACGATGGCGTTCCACAGCCGGGTACTGCCTTCGCCTAAACGGATCACCTTGAGGCCACGACCTCCGTTGTCGACGCTGGTCAGGTTGACGAAGTCGATTTCCTCGCTGGCGGCGTCGGACACGGCACTGACACCGTCGCCAACCGCATCGTGCACCAGCACGTTGTACCCGCGGGTGTCGCCACACAGGTTGTGCAGGGACAGCGCGTCGCTGCTGGCGCTGCCGCCAAGTCCGACGCGAACGTTGGACAGCTTCAGGGTGGCGCCGCCCGAAGCGCAACTGCCGACCGCGAACCGCACCTCGTCGAAGCCCCAGAAGTCGATGTTCGCGAACTGCGAGAGCCGCTCGCCAGACAGTTTCTGGATACGGAAACTCGTGCCGACGCTGGCGCTGAAACTCGTGTCCTGCGCACGCGTCGAGCGCACGCCGTCGCTGCAGTCGCCGAGGTAGCCGCCAGTAATGCTGAGCGCACCCCCCATCGCGATCGGCGCGTAATCGATGTCGCCGCCAAACGTGTACTCGCCCTGCACGACCTGGATCGCGTCGTCGCCCGAAGACAGCGCCGCCGATACCAGCGCGCTCTCCAATTCCGCGGCGGTGTCCACGCAGTAGTTCGCCGCCGCCACCCAGACCGGACAGACACATAACACCATGAGCCACACGACCCGTTGCATCCGCTTCATCACGCGCATTCCCCCACGGCATCAGCCCACACTGGCCACTGTTTCCATGAATGCGCCAGACCGGGAAAACCGAACGTGGCGGGGAACGGGGTCGTGGCGGTTGTCGCCACGACCGCCCGCGCAAAGCCCGAACTCGTCGCCGCGGCGACATCGCTGCAAGCAGGCGAAGGACGACACTGGGCTCCCGCAATGGAGTCCGCATGTCCCCGCGCCGTCTCGCCCTCGCCCTCTGCTGCAGCCTGGTCGCCAGTCCGCTCGCCGCGACCGAACTGTTGCTGCCCGGCGACTACCACGGCGACGAGGTGACGGCGCGCGATCGGGAAATCTGGCTGACGCTGGTGCTGGACGCCGAGGGCCGCACGCATCTGGAACCGCGCCCGGTCGAGATCGATGCCATCCACGATGCCGTGCTCGACGAACTCGACGCCGCCACCGGCAAGCGCGTAGGCGCCGGCAGTGACGACGCCCTGTTCCATGTGCGCGACATCGCCGGCGCGACCGCAGGCAACATCGTCTCAACCTACATCGCCGGCGGCGAGCCCTTGATCATCGACGCACAGTTCGACCGCAGCTTCCAACTCGATGGCCGCGATGCCGGAAACCTGCGCCTCGAATGCGGCGCCCCCGACCGCGACGCCCTCACCACCTGCTCACTCCAGCTGCGCCTCGGCCAGCGCAGCCAGACGCTCGCAACCTGGCAGGCGGAAGCACGCGCGCCCGGACCCTGGATGCTCGGCAACGACGCCTACCCGCACCTGCGCTGGGCCGGCGATCTGGACCGCGACGGCCGCCTCGACCTGCTGATCGATGTCAGCGACCACTACAACGTCTCGGCGCCAACGCTGTTCCTGTCCTCGCAGGCCAAGAACGGCGAACTGGTTGGCGAAGCCGCGGTGCTGCGCTCGGTCGGTTGCTGAGGGCTCGACTACTCGAAACTGTGGCGGAACAGTTCGACCTCGGAGATCACCACGGCGTGGGTGCCGAAGATCGTCACGTTGGCCGGCAAGCCGCTGACGCTGGCCTGGAAGACGATGGTCTCGTTCGGATCGCCGGCGCCGTCGTTGCAGACGCGGATCACCGGCAGGTCGGTGGGCAGCGTGACGCTCAGCCAGAAGGCATCGGAAGGCTCGAAAGTGATCGGGTTCTGCAGGAATGACCAGTCCTGGTTCGGGCAAGAAACGTTGTAGGCACCCTGGGTCGCGCTACCGCTGATGCGCGCGATGGTGCCGGACAAGGACAGGCCGATGCTGGCCACGCCGTCGCTGCTCGATGGCAGCAACGAGATCGGGAACGGGTGCAGCAAGCTGGTCGCCTCCTGGAGGGTGCTGCCCGGAGAGTCGAAGGAAATCACGCCGGTCTCGTCGTCGTTGAGCGTGATCGTGTGGGTGCTGGCGGACGCCACCACGCCATTCGGGTTGGCGAACTTCAGGCGGATGGTCTCGGCGCGTTCGAGCGCTGCGTCGTCTTGCACCTGGCCGACCACGAACATCTGGCCGCTCGCGGTTCCGGCGGGGATGTTCAGGGTGCCCGGCACCAGCGTGTAGTCGCTGTTGGTGGTAGCCGAGCCGGAGTCATCGACATCCAGCAGGACATCGACCGAACGCGACCCGGTGGTCGGCACGCCGCCCTCGGTCGTCACCTGCACGCGCAGCACCGGACCGAGATTTTCGCCGAGCGTGGCATCGGCGAAGGAGACCGTCGGGTTCGGCGTGCCGGCCAGCGTGAAGTTCAGCCGCCACGAATTGACCGTGTCGTTGCAGGCGTCGTTGCCGTTGCTGTCGGTCACGCGCAGCGTCCAGGTGCCGTTCGAGCTCTGGCCGTTGAAAGTGTTGATGGTCGCCGTGGTCTGCACGCCGTTGCGGGTGCCGACCAGGTGTTCGCTGCCGAGCGGGCTGAACAGGCGGAAGGTGTGCTCGTTGATGCAGGGAGCGAACGAATGGCGCACGTCGCTGGTCAGCGTCATGCCGTTGATGGCCCCGCTGTTGCCGGACACGCTGCAGGCAAAGTTGGTGCTGCTGCCGTTGTTCGGCGGGTCGTAGTTGCCGCCGCTGCAATTGGTCGGGTTCGCTGCCCGTGCTCCGAGGCTGATGACCAGACCGAGCACAGCCACCGCAGCCCATCCGCCGAACCTGCCGTGACCGCTGCCCATGACTGCACCCTCCGAGCCGCCGTCGCGGACGCACGCCGCGCCCGCGCAACGCCGGCAAGACTACTCCCGCGCCGAAAACGCGACGAGTGCCGCCAGCTCAGAACCCGTCGCGCAGGAAGCCGCCGTCGACGGCGACGGTTTCGCCGGTGACGTACGACGCCGCGGGCAGGCACAGGAAGGCGATCACCGCGGCGACTTCCTCGGGTTCGCCGACGCGGCCGAGCGGGGTGTGCGCGACCACCTCTTCGAGGTATTCGGGATTGGCAAGCTTGCCTTCGGTGCGCTGGGTGCGGATGTACCAAGGCGCGACCGCGTTGACGCGGATTCCGTCACCGGACCATTCGATCGCCAGGTTGCGCGTGAGTTGGGTGAGCGCCGCCTTGCTCATGCCGTAGGGCGAACCGGTGCGCACCGCAGTCAGGCCGCTGACCGAGCCGACGTTGACGATCGCCGCCTCGCCATGGCGCGCGAGCAGCGGATGCGCCATGCGGCAGACGTCGAAGGCGGTGATCACGTTCAGCTCGAAGATGCGCCGCACCTCGTCGAGTTCGTAGTCGAGCGTGGCGCGCGTGCTGTTGCCGCCGACGTTGTTGACCAGCACATCGAGGCCGCGCCCGAGGTCGTTGATCCAGTCGAACAGGTCGAGGCGCTGCTCGGCCTCGGCCAGGTCGGCGGCGAAGGCGAGCGCACGCTGCTTCGGATACAACGATTCCAGTTCGGCCCGGCGTGCTTCCAGCACCGAAGCCTCGCGCGCCACCATCAGCACATCGCAGCCGAGCATCGCCAGTTCACGCGCCGTGGCCAGGCCAATGCCCTTGCTGGCCCCGGTCACGAGCGCGATCTTCCCGTCCAGCCGCCAGCGCGCATTCATCGGTCCGCTCTCCCGCTAGGATCGACGCATTATCACCGCTGGAGCCACGTCCATGACCATCCGCGTCCGTACCGCCGCCATCACCGCATGGTTCGCGCTTGCCGCCTGCAGCAGCGAACCCGCACCGGTCGATCCGGCGGTACAAGCCGAGCGCACCGACCCCAAGGGCAATCCCCTCGAAGGCACCGTGCTCGACGCCCAAGGCGAAGCCCTGAAGAAAGCGCGCGGCGTCCAGGACACCCTCGACGCCGCGGCGCAGCGCAAGATGGACGAAGCCGACGCTGCATCGCAATGACCTCGCCCCGGCGCCTTCGTGGCGCCGGAGCGAAGTCAGGCAGGTTCAGCGCAACACCTTGCCGTCGGCGTCGAGCACCTTGACCTCGCCGAGGTTGAGCGCGCGGATGCCGGCCTCGATCTTGCCGAGATCGCCGACCACGACCCAGGTCAGCGCGTCGGGCTGGAAGTACTTCTGCGCCGCGGCGCGGATGTCGTCGTCCTTCTGCGCCTCGTAGCTCGCCTTCAGCGTCTGCACGTAGTTGTCCGGACGCTCGAACACGACCATGTCGGTGATCGTGCCGAGCGCCGCGGCGGCGGTCTCGAACGAACCCGGCAGGCTGCGCACGTCGTCGTTCTTGACCTTGGTGATCTCCTCGGCCGTGGCCGGACGCTTGCCGGTGAACTCGACGAACTCGCGTTGCAGTTCCTGGATCGACTCGATGGTCTTGTCCGACTGCACGCCGGCGGAGGCCATCAGCGGGCGCTGGCCGAGCGCGGCGCTGGCGTAGGAGTAGGCACCGTAGGCCCAGTGCTTGTCCTCGCGCAGGTTCAGGTTGATGCGCGCGGTGAAGGCGCCGCCGAACACCGTGTTCGCGGTCTGCGTGACCAGGCGATCGGCGGCCTTGCTCGACGGAATCAACTGGCCGGCCAGGATCACCGACTGCTCGGCATCGGGCTTGTCGATCAGGAACACGCGCGCCTTGGTCGGCAGCGCGACCTCGGCGATGTTCTTGTCCGGGCGCTTCTTCTTGTCCGCAAGCCAGTCACCGAACACGCGGTCGAGGCGCGCAGTGATGTCGGCCAGCGTGGTGTCGCCGACGACGATGATGCGGGCGTTGTTGGCGCGCACGAAGTCGGCGTGGAACAGGGCCAGGTCCTCGGGCGTCAGCGACTGGATCGAAGCCTCGGTGCCGGAGCCGGTGAGCGGGATCGCATAGGCGTGGCCTTCGCCGTACAGCAGCGGCGGCAGCACGCGCAGGCCGAGCGCATTCGGGCTGGTCTTCTCCTGCGCGATCTGCGCCAACCACTGGCCCTTGACGCGATTCATTTCGGCGGCATCGAACTTCGGGTTGCGCACCACGTCGGCGAACAGCTCCAGCGAACCGTCGAGTTGCGCAGTGAGCGCCGACAGCGTGGCGCCGGAGACGTCGAGCGAGTTGTACACGCCGATCTGGGCACCGAGTTCCTCCATGCGCGCGGCGATGGCGGTGGCGTCGCGCTTGCGCGTGCCCTCGTCGAGCATGTTCAGGGCGAAGCTGGCGGTGCCGAGCTTGCGACCCTGGTCAGCGGCGTAGCCGGCGTCGAAGATCATGCGCATCTGCACCACCGGCACTTCATGGCGCTCGGCAAGCACCACCTCGATGCCGTTTCGCAGCACGCCGCGCTGGATTTTCGGGAACACCAGGTCGGGGAACTGCGCAGTCTCCGGCACGCCCTTGGCGCGATCGACCCCGGCGGTACCAGCCTTGACCTCCGGGAACGGCGAGATGGTCAGGGTGTAGTGGTTCGGCGTCAGCCATTCCTTCGCGACTGCTGCAATGCTCGCCGGCGTCGCTGCGGCCATGTTGGCGAGCGAAGTCTTGTAGCAAGCGGGATCCTGGGTATAGGTCGCGCATTCGGCGAGGATGTCGGCCTTGCCGCCGAAGCCGCCGATGCGCTCGGCTCCGCGGATCACGCCGGCTTCGATCGCGACGCGGGCGCGGCGCAGTTCTTCCGGGGTCGGCCCGTTCGCGACCAGCTTCGCCAGTTCCTCGTCGAGGATCGCCTCGACCTTGGCCGCGTCCACGCCCGGCTTCAGGTCGGCCTGGATCATGAACATGCCGGCGATTTCCAGACCGTACTGGTAGGCGGACACGCTGCTCACCAACTGGTCTTTCAGCACCAGTCGCTGGAACAGGCGCGAGGTCTTGCCCTGGCCGAGCACGCGCGCGAACAGGCCGAGTTCATCGGCGGCACGCGCGGTCGAGGCCGGGGCCACCCAGGCGCGCATGATGCGCGTCTGCGCTACGCGGTCCTGCATCTGATCGCGCGCCGGCGATGTCATCTTCGGCGCCCAGGCATCGCGACGTGCGAGCGGACCGCCGGGCGCAATGTGGCCGAAGTACTGCTGCACCTTCTCACGCGCGGTCTTGGCGTCGATGTCGCCGGCCAGCACCAGCACCGTGTTCGACGGGCCGTACCAGGTCGCGAACCACTCCTTCACGTCCTCGAGCTTGGCGGCGTTGAGATCGTCCATGGAACCGATCGGTGACCAGCGATACGGATGACCATCGGGGAACACGCCCTCGAGCAGGCTGTACCAGGACTTGCCGTAGGGTGAGTTGTCGCCCTGGCGCTTCTCGTTCTGGACCACGCCGCGCTGCTCGTCGAGCTTGGCCTGGTCGATCGCACCGAGCAGATGGCCCATGCGGTCGGACTCCATCCACAGCGCCATGTCGAGCGCGGTGGTCGGCACGTTCTGGAAGTAGTTGGTGCGATCGAAGTCGGTGGTGCCGTTCTGGTCAGTGGTGCCGACCTTCTCGAACGGCTTGAAGAACTCGTCCTTGAAGTTCTCCGAACCCTGGAACATCAGGTGCTCGAACAGATGCGCGAAGCCGGTGCGCCCGGGCTTCTCGTTCCGGGAACCGACGTGGTACCAGAGGTTCACCGCGACAATCGGCGCCTTGTGGTCCTCGTGCACGACCACGGTCAGCCCGTTGTCGAGCTTGAACTGCTCGTAGGGAATGTCGATCGGCGCCTTGTAGTCGGCGGCGAAGACCGGCGTCGCGGCAAGCGCGGCGGCCAGCCCGAAGGCGAGTCGGTTCAGGGTCATCGGAAGTCCTCGGTCAATGGATGCGCCAACGCAGCACGCGGCGGGCCGGGCATCCTGCCGACATCATCCGCAATTGTCACGTGGCGGTGGTCATGGGGCGGCGGCATCAGGCCGCGGATATCCCGTCTCATGGGATATCCGGTTTTCAAGTGCGCCAGAAACTTCAAAACGGCAGTTTGAGGTCGGCGTCGACAGCGAGGAGCTGGGCGCGGAAGGATTCCTGGATGCGATCGAGGCCGATCTTGTTGAGGGCGTCGAAGCGCAGCACCAGGCAGGGCGTGGTGTTCGAACATCGTACCAGGCCGAAGCCGTCCTTGTAGTCGGCGCGCACGCCGTCGATGGTGGTGACCTTGGAGCCGGGGAACTTGGCCTTCTCGCGGAAGCGTTCGATGAAGGCGTAGTGCTCGCCCTCGACCATCGGGATCTTCAGCTCCGGGGTGCTGACGCCCTTGGGCAGAGTCGCGAATACCGCCTCCGGTTCCTCATCGCGCTGGGCGAGGATCTCCATCAGCCGTGCCGCCGCGTAGATGCCGTCGTCGAAGCCGTACCAGCGTTCGCCGAAGAAGAAGTGGCCGCTCATCTCGCCGGCCAACGCCGATTCTTCCTCGCGCATCTTGGCCTTGATCAGCGAGTGCCCGGTCTTCCACATCACCGGGCTGCCGCCATTGCGCAGGATATGCTCGGACAACTGTCCGGTGCACTTGACGTCGTAGATGATGGCGGCGCCGGGGTTGCGCGTGAGCACGTCCTCGGCGAACAGCATCAGCAGACGATCCGGATAGATGATTTCGCCGGCGCGGGTGACCACGCCGAGGCGATCGCCGTCACCATCGAAGGCGAGCCCGAGGTCGGCCTGATACTGCTTGATCGCAATCTTGAGGTCATCGAGATTGTGCGGCTCGGACGGGTCAGGATGATGATGCGGGAAGTGCCCGTCGACTTCGCAGTAGAGCGGCATCACTTCGCAGCCGATGCCTTCGAGCACCGCCGGCGCGAACGCTCCGGCGATGCCGTTGCCGGCATCGACCACGACCTTCATGCGGCGCATCGCCTGCACGTCGCCGGTAATGCGTTCGATGTAGTCGGCCTTGACGTCGACCGCGCTGACACCACCGGCGCCATGCGCGAAGCGACCCTCGACGATGCGCGCGAAGATGTCCTGGATCGCGTCCTCGGCCAGGGTCTCGCCACCGACCACGATCTTGAAGCCGTTGTAGTCGGGCGGGTTGTGGCTGCCGGTGACCATCACGCCGTTGCCGGTGTTGAGATGGTGGGCGGCGAAGTACAACACCGGGGTCGGCGCGGCGCCGATGTCGATGACGTCGCAACCGGCCGAGCGCAGACCGCGGATCAGCGCGGCCGACAGGTCCGGTCCGGACAAGCGACCGTCACGCGCCACGCAAACCTCGGCCATGCCCTGGTCGCGCACGATCGAGCCGATCGCCTGGCCGATCAGTTGCGCGGTTCCCTGCGTTAGGTTTTGCCCGACGATGCCGCGGATGTCGTAGGCGCGGAACATGCTGCGATCGAGCGCGCCTGCGGGCGCAGGCCGTTCTTCCTCGACCCGCACGTCACCGGCTGCTGGCGCCGCCGCCGCCTCCTCGGCGGCGGTCTGCGTCGCCAGTTTCTGCTGCAGCTGCTCCATGGTGGCGCGCGGCTTGGGCGCCTCCATCACCACCTCGTCGGTCGCGACATGCTGCGGCAGTCGCTGGCGCCAGTAGACCAGACCCGCGATCGCCGCGAGCGCGAGCAGACCCTGCAGCAGCAACGAACCCGAACCGCGCGAGTCGAACACGCCGAACACGGCGCCGATGCGGAAGTGCGCCGGCACCCGGGTGGCGACAGACAACACCGATCCGGCGATCGCTTCGACGCGGTCCGACTCGTCTGCACTGGCATTGCCGTGGTCGATTGCGATCACTGCGCCCGCAGACTGCAGCGACTTGCCCTGACGCAGTTCGAGACGGCCATCGTTGACCTCAGCGGCTCCGATCTGCGCCTGCACCTCACTCAGCGGCAACAGCACATAGGCGTATCCGATGATCCCCTCGCCGCTGCGGATCGGCTGCACAAACGCCATGCAGTGTGCGTCCTTGCCGCAGCCGTGCACCTGCACGCGCGCGGCACCATCGGCCTCGCGCGCTTCGGCCAGAATGTCGGCTTTGGCATAACCAAACTTGACCAGATCGGCCTCGATCAGATCAGGCAGGCTGGCTTCGTGGACCTCTGCCTCGACCAGCTCCGGAATCAGTACTCGCAGGCGCTGTCTTGCGCGCATTTGGGCAGCGCCATCGAAGCCGATGACCGCAGTGGAGAATTCCTGATCGGCGACGGCCTGCGCGACCCGCTGCGACTGCTGCTGCACGGTGGCGGCCACCGAAGTGGCCAGCGCCAAGCGCGCTTCGTCAAGCGCAACGGCCGCGCTCTCTTCGCGCCTGCGCTGGACGCCGTCGAACAGCGACAGCACCGCAAACGCCAGCAGTAGCCCGACGCCCGCGGTGATGCCGAGCCGCTGCGCGTCGAGCGGCGCGCTGCGCTCTTGCATGGCCGCCTCGAGCGCCGTCCTTTTCTTGCCCAGACCGATTGCAAGTTTCATGCGTTGCGCGCTCCGTCCTTCACTGCCGCCCGCTATGGCCGAAGCCACCGGTGCCGCGATCGCTCGCGGCGAATTCGTTCACGAGTTCCAATTCGGCATGCACGATCGGCACCAACACCAGCTGCGCCAGACGGTCGCCGGGCTGGATGGTAAAGGCGTCGTGCGCACGATTCCAAACCGAGAGCATCAGCGGCCCCTGGTAGTCGGCATCGATCAGCCCGACCAGGTTGCCGAGCACGATGCCATGTTTGTGGCCGAGCCCGGAGCGCGGCAGCACCACCGCCGCAAGGCCGGGATCGGCGATGTGGATGGCGATGCCGCTCGACACCAGCACCGTCGCCCCCGGGGCGAGCTGCAGCGGCGCCTCGATCATTGCGCGCAGGTCCATGCCGGCCGAGGCCGCGGTCGCATACTCGGGCAGCGGGAACTCCGCGCCGATGCGCGGATCCAGGATGCGCACCTGCAGCCGGTGCTTCATCGCACCGCACCCAGCCGCTCGGCCACCAGCGCCACCAGGCGCCGCGCCAGCTCGGTCTTGGGCGCCTGCGGCCAGTGCCACTCGCCGTCGGCGGCGACCACATCGAGGGCGTTGTCGGCGCGCTCGAAGCCGCAGTCGGCGCCGACGCGGTTGGCGCAGACCAGATCGACGCGCTTACGCGAGAGCTTGCCGCGTGCATTCTCGATCACGTTTTCGGTCTCGGCTGCGAAAGCGACCACCAGTCGCGGCCGCTGCGCATGCGCAGCGACGCTGGCGACGATGTCCGGGTTCGGCACCAGCTCCAGCGTCAGCGCCGTGCTGCTGCGCTTGATCTTGCTCGCGCAGGGCGCCGCAATGCGATAGTCGGCCACCGCTGCGGTGGCGATGAACACGTCTGCCGTCAGCGCGGCGAACACCGCCGCCTGCATCTCGCGAGCGCTGCGCACGTCAACGCGGGCCACGCCGCGCGGTGTCGCCAGTTCGACCGGACCGGCGACCAGGGTGACGCGGGCGCCGGCTGCCGCCGCCGCTGCGGCGATCGCGAAACCCATGCGCCCGGAGGAACGGTTGCCGATGAAGCGCACCGGGTCGATGTCCTCGAAGGTCGGCCCGGCATTGACCAGCACATGCCTCCCGGCTAGCGATTGCGAGCGTGCACGCAGCTGCGCCAGCGCTTCGACCAGCTCCGGCGGCTCGAGCATGCGCCCGGCACCGTGTTCGCCGCAGGCCTGCTCGCCACTGGCGGGCCCGAGCAACTGCACGCTGCGCGCCAGGAGCAGCGCCACATTGGCCTGGGTCGCAGCTTGCGCCCACATCACCCGGTTCATCGCCGGCGCCAGCAGCAACGGCGCCTCGCTGGCCAGGCACAGCGTGCTGAGCAGATCGTCGGCGCGGCCATGCGCGAGACGTGCGATCAGGTCGGCCGACGCCGGCGCGACCAGGATCGCGTCGGCCCAGCGCGCCAGTTCAATGTGGCCCATCGCTGCTTCGGCGGCCTCGTCCCAGAGCGAGCTGCGCACCGGCCGCCCGGACAACGCCTGAAAGGTCTGTGCGGTAACGAAGCGCGCGGCGTTCTCGGTCAGCACCACCTGGACCTCGGCGCCGGCGTCGCGCAGCCGACGCACCAGGTCGGCAGACTTGTACGCAGCGATGCCGCCGCTGACGCCGAGCAGGCAGCGCAATCCTTGCAATGATGCAGCCACAGGAAAATCCGAGGTCGAATTGCGACTTATCCTAGCCGAATCGGCGCCCGTGGCCGATGCCGGCGTGACCGTCAGCGGGGAAACTGGGGCACCCGCCCGGAAACCCGCATGCGCCTCGCCGAACTCAACCCCGAAGACCGCCCGCGCGAGCGCCTGTTGCGGCATGGCCCCGAAGCGCTGGCCGATGCCGAGCTGCTGGCCTTGTTCCTGCGCACTGGCCTGCCCGGCGAGGATGTGCTGGCGTTTGCGGCACGCGTGCTGCGCGAGTGCGGTGGCGTCGCCGGGCTGTTTGCCCACGAGGGCCGCGCGCTCGCCGGCGTCCACGGCATCGGCCCGGCCAAGCGCGCAGAATTGCGCGCGGTGCTGGCGCTGGCCCAACGCTTCCTCGGTACCACGCTGGCGCGGCCGGACGCGGTGCGCGACCCCGGCCAGGCCGCCGACTACATCGCGCTCAGCCTGCGCGACCGACCGCAGGAAGTGTTCGCGGTCGCGTTCCTCGACGCCCGCCACCGCATCGTTGCCTTCGAGGAGATGTTCCATGGCTCACTCGACGGCGCCAGCGTGCATCCGCGCGAGGTGGTGCGGCGCGCCATCCACCATCGCGCCGCCGCCGTCATCGTCGCGCACAACCACCCGAGCGGCATCGCCGAGCCCAGCGCCGCCGACCTCGTGGTAACCCGACGCCTGCAGGAGGCGCTCGCGCTGGTCGAGGTGCGCCTGCTCGACCACTTCATCGTCGGTGACGGCCGACCCTTGTCGCTGGCAGCGCGCGGCCACCTCTAGCCGCGCCCCTACCGCGGCGCGCACAGCGGCGCCTATACTCACCGGACAGGTTGGGAGGGGCGCGCGCCCGAGGCCGTGATCGAAGGTTTGCTGGACAGATTTCCCGCCGACGCCATCGAGATCCGCCTGCAGGATCCCGACGAGGCCCTGCGCCTGATCGGCGAACGCCGTCCCGACGTCATCGCCCTGTTCGCACAGCGCCGCGCCGTGCTTGCGGAGAACTTCGGCGCCGCCATCGCCCAGGCCTGGGACCGCGCCGAGCGCGCGCTGGCACTGAGCCTGGTGCGCTTCGCCGTGCGCCATGGTCGCTTCGGCAGCGATTACCACGACTATCACAACGAGATGCACGCGCTCGAGATCCTCGACCGCCGCATCGGCCGCGTCATGCGCGAGGCCGGGCCGCACACGCTGGCCGGCATGGACTGGATTGCGCTCAGCCTGTTCGCGAGTTGCCACGACCTGCGCCAGCGCGAGGTCATCGATACCGGCCATCCGATCGGCAGCAACGAGGCCGCCAGCATCGCCGAGACCCAGCGCATCCTCGACCGCTGCGGCTTCGACCGCCGCCACGACCGCGCCCTGTACCTGGCGCTGGAAGTGATGATCGCCGGCAGCACCTTCGACGCGCGCCCGCAGCCGATCGACCGCCGCGCCTACAACACCGCCGAGGTGATCCACGCTGGCGGCCCGCTGGCGCCGCTGCTGGCGCACGAGATGGAGCGCAGCAACCCGGGCTGGCGCGACGACCCCGAGGTTGAGCGCGCGCTGGAACTGGCACTGCTCGCCTCCGACCTCGACACCGCCAACGTCGGCGAGAGCTTCGTCGAACTGTGCGACAGCTCGGCACGCCTCGCCGGCGAGCGCGAGATGCGCGCCGGCCGTTCGCTCGACTCGGTCGCTTCGGGCGTGCCGATGCTCGGCTTCGTTACCGGCGGCCAGGAGCGCTACTTCTTCGAGCTGCACCGCTTCTGCTCGCCGCTCGGAGAACGCGTATACGCCGCCGGAAAGGCCGCGAACGCCGACAAGGTGCGCGAAATGTCGCTGCGCCTGCGCGCAGAGTTCGGCGATCGCGCGCCCGACAGCTTCAGCGGCGCCGACGTCCTGCGCGCCCAACAACGCGTCGCCTGGGACCTGCAGTAGCACGTCAAGAGCGTGCGAATGAATTCGCACCCACAAGAGCGGGCTCCTTCACGGGGGTGCGCCGCTGCCTTTCCGTAGGTGTGATTTCAATCGCACGCTCTTGGCCAATGCGCACCCACAAGAGCCGCACCCACAAGAGCGGGTTTCCTCAAGGCAGGAACCAGAAACACACGATCGCCACCGCCGTCGGCAACAACGCCGCGCGCAGCAGCCCGATCGGGCTGATCGACTCCTCGTCGAAACAGGTGCGCAGGATCGAGAAGCCGGCCGGGTTCGGTGCGTTCGCGATCACGGTCAGGCCACCGCCGGTCACCGCACCCGCGACCAGCGCGTACTTGAACTCGTCGCTGAGGCCCTCGACCAGCGAACCGAGATAAGTCAGCGCGGCATTGTCGGTGATCGCGGTCAGCGCGGTCGCACCGAAGTACACCTGATCAGGACTCATCTGCGTGAGCAGCGGCGCCAGCCACCAGCGCTGCAGGCCACCGAGCACCACCAGCCCGGCGAGGAAGAACGCGACCAGCAAAGCCTCGCGCAGCAGCAGCTTGTCCTGATGCTGCGGATAGGCCTCGACCAGCGCCAGGAACAGCAGCAGCATGCCCATGAACACCGGCGGCTCGTGCGCGAACACGACTACGCCGGCGAGCAAGGCCAGATGCCAGAAACCGATGATGCCCGGCACGCGCGCGCGCGCCGGCGACTCCTCGCGCACCGCCAGCACGCCGAGTTCGCGCCGGAACAGCCAGGTCAGCAGCAACGCGTTGAACAGCACCGCGATCACCGCCCGCCAGCCGAAATGGCTGAGCATGAAGCCGACGTCCCAACCCCAGGTGCCCGCCACCATGAGCACCGGCGGCGCGGCGTAGGGCGTCAGCACGCCGCCGATCGAGATGTTCACGAACAGCACCCCGAGCGCGGCGTACTTCAAGCGCGAACTGATCGCCTGCGAGTAATAACCATCGCGCAGGATCAGTGCCGCCAGCGTCATCGCCGCCGGCTCGGTGATCAGCGAACCGAGCAGTGGCACCAGGCTCAGGGTGACGCTGAAGTACGCGGTCGCGCGCGGCATCGGCAGCACCCGCGCCACCATCGACACCAGCGTCCGCGACACCTGCAGTACGGCACGACTCGCGGCCACGACCATGATCGCGAACACGAACAGCGGCTCGGTGAAGTTCAGCCCTTCGACATACTGCAGCGCTGCCGGCTTGCCCTGTAGGGCCACGAACACGCCAAACAACACCATCGCCCACAGCCCGAACACCACCTCGACCTCGCCAAGCAGGTGGAACACGCCGGCATGCTGCGGCCGCATGTGCGACAGGTGATCGAAGAACTTGGTCGAGAACGTGTGCAGCACCGCCAGCGCGAACAGGCCGCTGCCGATCCACTCCATCATCGTCGCCATGCACTCGCTCCGGGCATCCTGGGCACAGTTTAGCGGGAGGCCTTCAAGCCGCGCCCGTCAACGCCTGCGCGACTGCAATTGCGCGCGCAGGCTGTCGAGGGAGACGCTGGCGATGTCGGTACCACCACGGCGGCGCGGCTGCGAGGCGTCGGGGGCGATCGCTTGCGCGAACACGACTTCGTAGCTGGCCGGGTAGCGGCCGTCGTCGCCGCGGAAGTGCTCGTAGGCGGCGAGCATGGCCGCGAGCTTGCGCTTGCCGGTCAGGCCGCGCGCGCGCGCGGCGTCGGCGTTGCCGGCGCCGATGCCCTTCAGTTCGCGCATCAGCAGCTTCGGCTCGGAGTAACGCAACTGGTAGTGCTCGACATCCAGCATCGGATCGCGAAAGCCGGCACCGATCAGGCGATCGCCGACATCGTGCAGGTCCAGAAACACATGGACGTGCGGCCCGCCGTCGACCGCAGCCCAGCTCTGGCGCAATTCGGTCAGCGTGTCCGGGCCGAAGGTGGTGAACAGCAGCCAGCCACCCGGGCGCAGCACGCGACGGAACTCGTCGAACACCAGCTCCAGGTCCTCGCACCACTGCAGGCACAGGTTCGAGAACAGCAGGTCGATGCTCTGGTCGGCGATCGGCAAGGCGCGCGCGTCGCCGCAGACGCGCCGGAACGGTTTCCACCAGCCGGCGCGCGACTTCGCTTCGCGCAGCATCGGCAAGGCGAGATCGAGCGCGATCACTTCCACCTGCGGAAAACGTTTGCGCATCGCGGCGCTGGCGCGCCCCGGCCCGGCGCCGACATCAAGGATGCGCGCGGGTGCGTCCTTGACCAGATCCAGTCGCTCCAGCAGTTGCGCCTCGACCTGGTGCTGCAGCTGCGCGAGCGCGTCGTAGGCACCGGCCGCACGCGCGAACGCGCGGCGTACGCGCCCGACATCCAGACTCATTCGCCGTGAACCTCGCGCACCAGGATCTTCATCTGCACGGTGAGTTCAGCCAGGTGGGTGATGAACGGCGCATGCGCCGCACCCTCGATCAGGTGGTAGCGCCCGCGGGCACGTTCGGCGGCCCACTCCATCGCCCGCCATGGCACCAGTCGGTCGCGACCGCCGGGCACCCACACACTCGGACAGGTGAGTTGCGAAAGTTGCTCGCTGTAATCGCTGTGCTCGAGCGCGTACAGACCCATCTCCAGCACCGCCGCGCTCGGCTCGCCGCGGTCGAACACATGCATACGCAGCTCACGCAAGCAGGCCAGGGCGTTGTCGTCGCCCTGCGCCTCCAGCGCCAGGAAGCGATCGATGGTGCCACGGTAGTCGCTGGCGAGGTCGCTGCCGAACTGCTGCAGCACCGACAGCGGCACACCGTGCTCCCAGGCACCGTGCTGCACGAAGCAGGGCGAGGCGCAGATCATGCCAAGCCCGGCGACTTGCGCCGACAAGGTCAGCGAGGCACGCAGCGCGACCAGCCCGCCAAGCGACCAGCCGATCCAGATCGATTGCGGAGGCACCAGCTTCGACAGGCGCTCGACGCAATCGGCAACGTCGAATCCCTCCTCGCCGGCGCGGCTGTAGCCATGCCCGGGCAGGTCAACCACATGCACGCGCACGCGCGGGATGCGCACCAGCGCCTCGGCCAACGGCGCCATCACGCCGCCGTGCATGGCCCAGCCGTGGATCAGCACGACTGGAATGTCTCCGCCCGAACCGTGAACGTCGATGTGCATGGCTCAACTCCGCGACAGTCGCCGCAGGATCTCGATCGCCTCGTCGGCGCGGTCCAGCGGTACGAACAAGTGATCGTGATGGTACGCCGCCACGGCGTTGCAGGCGATGCCGGCATCCGCCAGTGCGTTGGCGACCGCGGCGGTCAGGCCAACCGCCTGCAGCGAGGAATGCACGCGCAAGGTCAGCCATGCGCAGGGAAAGGCGAAGTCGATGCCCGCCGCCTCGGCGGCCTCACGCGTCGACACCAGCGTCCAGCCCTCGCGCTCCCGGAACGTCATCACCGCATCGATACCGGCGGGCAGCGTCGGTGCCGTGGCGAAGACGTATTCACCCGGCCGGCGCTCGGGCGACAAGGTGCGCAACAGGATGGTGAGCTGGGTCTCGCCGCTCATGCAGGGCGCGCCCGATCGAGTGCGTCGAGCAGACGATCGACGTCCTGCGCGGTGTGCGCCGCCGACAGCGTGACGCGCAGGCGCGCGCTGCCCGCGGGCACGGTCGGCGGGCGGATCGCCGGCACGTACAACCCCTGTTGCCACAACGCCTGCGCCAGCGCTGAGGCATTCGCGGCATCGCCGAGCAGCAGCGGCTGGATCGGCGTCGAGGAATCCATCAGCACGCCGCCGATCTGCGCCACGCCGGTGCGATAGCGCGCGATCAAGTCCTGCAGGTGTGCGCGCCGCTGCGGCTCGCGGCGGATGATCGCGATCGCCGCCGAGGCCGCCGCCGCAACCGCCGGCGGCATCGCGGTGCTGTAGACGAACGGCCGCGCGAACTGCAGCAAGGCCTCGATCAGCGCGCGCGAACCGAGCACCAGCGCGCCGCCACAGCCGACCGCCTTGCCGAGCGTGACCATGCGCAAGGGCACGTCGTTGGCGCCGAGGCCGAGCTGCTCCGGGCTGCCCTGCCCGTCCGGCCCGAGCACGCCGAAGCCGTGCGCGTCATCGACGTACAGCAGTGCAGCGTGGGTGCGCGCAACGACGGCTAGCTGCGGCAACGGCGCCAGGTCGCCGTCCATCGAGAACACGCCATCGCTGGCGAGCAGTTTCGGTGCCGCGCCCGCGGCTTGCAGCTGGCGCGCGGCAGCCTCGGCATCGCCATGCGGATAGCGGCGCAGTTCGCAGCCGGCGAGGCGCGCGGCGTCGATCAGGCTGGCGTGGTTGAGCTTGTCCTGGACGCAGGTGTCGCCGCGCTCCTGCAGCCCGGCGATGACGCCGAGGTTGGCCAGGTAGCCGGTCGAAAACAGCAGCGCCGACTCGTAACCGAGCCAGTCTGCGACCGTGCGTTCGAGCTGCGCATGCGGGCCGCGATGGCCGCCGAGCAGGTGCGCCGCGGTGCTGCCGACGCCCCAGCGATCCGCCGCATCCTGCATCGCGGCGATCACTTCGGGATGTTGCGCCAGCCCGAGATAGTCGTTGCTCGCGAACGAGCGCAACTCGCGTCCAGCGACGCGCAAGCGCACACCATCGGCGTACTCGACTTCGCGTAGCCCCCGGCGCAGGCCGGCGGTTTCGCGCTCGGCCAGTCGCGCCGCGGCCCGCGTTGCGATGGTCGCGGCTTCGCTCAAGCGGCCTGCGCGCAGTCGGAATCTGCGGCGGCCACCAGCGGCTTGAGTCCGAGCTTGGCGAACAGCGCGCGATCGGACTCGGTGTCGGCGTTGCCGGTGGTCAGCAGCTTGTCGCCGTGGAAAATCGAGTTGGCGCCGGCGAGGAAGCACAGTGCCTGCAGTTCCTCGCTCATCGATTCGCGCCCGGCGGAGAGCCGCACCATCGAGGCCGGCATGGTGATGCGCGCCACCGCGATGGTGCGCACGAACTCGAAGGCGTCGAGGTCGCGCTCGTCGGCGAGCGGCGTGCCGGCGACGCGCACCAGTCGGTTGATCGGCACCGAATCCGGATGCTGCGGCAGGTTGGCCAGCGCGCGGATGAAGCTGGCGCGGTCGGAGCGGGTTTCGCCCATGCCGACGATGCCGCCACAGCAGGTCTTCATGCCGACCTCGCGCACATGCGCCAGGGTGTCGAGGCGGTCCTGGTAGCAGCGCGTGCTGATGATCTCGCCGTAGAACTCGGGCGAGGTGTCGAGGTTGTGGTTGTAGTAGTCGAGGCCGGCGTCCTTCAGCGACTGCGCCTGCGCGCGCGTGAGCATGCCGAGCGTGGCGCAGGTCTCCAGACCGAGCGCCTTGATCGCCCCGACCATCGCGTTCACCTCGGCCAAATCGCGGTCCCTGGGCGAGCGCCAGGCGGCGCCCATGCAGAAGCGCGAGGCGCCGGCGGCCTTGGCCTGCTGCGCCTTCGCCAGCACCTCGTCGAGCGCCATCAGCTTCTCGGCCTTGAGCCCGGTGTCGTGGCGCGCGCTCTGCGGGCAGTAGGCGCAGTCCTCGGGGCAGGCGCCGGTTTTGATCGAGAGCAGGGTCGACACCTGCACCGCGTTGGCGTCGTGGAACTCGCGATGCAGCGACTGCGCGGCATGCATCAGGTCATTGAACGGCAACGCGAACAGCGCCTCGACCTCGGCCTGGGTCCAGTCATGGCACAAGCCATCGTCCGCGATCCGCGACCCGCCCTCTGCGGACGCACACGCACAGCCGCAACCACCACCGCATCCGCCACCCTGTTCCATCACCGTCTCCTTGTCCGCCAAGGCGCGGAAGGGCCGCGCTACAGTGCGCGCAGTCTATGGACGCCCCGGCACCTGTCAACGCATTCCGTTTGAATCCGGTTGACGGGTTCTTCCGCCGACTCGGCCTGCGCGTGCTGCCGCCGCGCTGCCTGCTGTGCCGGGCGCCCGGCGCCAACGGTCGCGAGCTTTGCCCGGCCTGCGCGAATGACCTGCCCTGGAACCGATCCGCCTGCGCCCGCTGCGCGCTGCCGCTTCCGGCACCCGCTGCCGCCTGCGGCGACTGCCTGCAGCATCCGCCTCCGTTCGAGCGCCTGCTCGCGCCGCTGCGCTACGCCGATCCGCTCGACGCCTTGGTCCAGCGCTTCAAGTTCCACCACGACCTCGCCGCCGGCGTACTGCTCGCCGACCTGCTCGGCGACGCACTCGCTGCCCTCGCGAGCGACCCGGCCGACCGCCCCGACCTGCTGGTGCCGGTGCCGCTGCACGCGAAGCGCCTCGCCGAGCGCGGCTACAACCAGTCGCTGGAACTGGCCAAGCGCATCGCTCCCGCCTTGCGGCTGCGCATCGACGCCGCAGCGTTGACACGCACCCGCGCCACCGAAGTCCAGTCCGGGCTCGATTCCAAGGCGCGCCGGCAAAACGTCCACGACGCCTTCGCCGCCGATCCCGAGCGCGTCCGCGACCGCCGCATCGCCCTGCTCGACGACGTCGCCACCACCACCGCCACCGCCCACGAATGCACCCGCGCCCTGCTCCGCGCCGGCGCCCGCAGCGTCCACGTCTGGGTCCTCGCCCGCGCTGCTGCGCGGCGGGAGTGAGGCGAGGGATCGGTGCGGGAATACGTTGCTTCCAAATCCGGAGCCGCGCTGAATCGCCAGCCGGTCCCATCGCAAGTTCTCGCGACACCGCACTGCCGATCGGCACCAATCGGGTAGAGTGCAGCCGTCGTGCACATTGCGCTGCCGCACTCCAGACCACGCGTGCTGCTCAACATGCTCGTCGCACCGATCCACCGCACGAACGCGCAGGCGGCGTGAATCACCGGAGCCAACGCCATGACCACCGTACAGATCACCTTGCCCGATGCGCTCGCGCAGGAAGCGACGAACGCCGGGTTGCTGACCCCCGAGAAGATCGAATCCTTGCTGCGGCAACGACTGTGCGCCGAACGCATCGAACGCCTGCAAGCCGCCCGCGCCAAGCTGGCGACTGCACCGCTGGAGCCGATGACGCCGGAAGAGATCCAAGCCGAGATCAAGGCGTATCGAGCCGAGCAGCGGCGTGCGACTGGTTCTTGATACCAACACGGCACTGTCCGGCCTCTTGTGGGGCGGCGTACCGGGGCGCCTGATCGAGGCAGCCGAACAGCAGCACATCGAACTGGCCAGCAGCACCGCGCTACTCGCCGAACTGCAGGGCGTGTTGTCGCTTTCGCGATATCGCCCACGAGAACCTCGAACTCGCTGGTTTCCACAGCCGTTCCCTATTGGTTGCCTCGCAGACGCTTCATGAAGGCTTCTCGTCCTCCTAAAAACTCTCGGGCAAGCAAATCAGAGCGCTGAAGTCCACCTTCCAGACGTCGATCTCGCAAGGCACTCCGCTATCGTCCACGTTGAGCGACGCAATGACATCGACGCCATCCGCGTCTTTGAATTGAATCTCGGAGACCTGATGGCATGCCTTAGCCGCAGGCTGTGGACCAACGACCCTCAAGCTGCCCATGCCACCATCGTCCATTGGTTCGACTCTCAGCTCCACAAGCCAAGACACTGGAAGAGACAGGCCTCCTTGACGGATCAGTGCATCAAGGAGGTTGCTTTCTGCTGGGGTCAGTTTTCTTTTCACGGACTTCACCACGGTAGCGTAATTCGGCCGACGTTGATCGCACCGTCATCAAGCAGGAATGCTGAGTACGTCACTTCCTTGCCTCCAACAAAAATCCGCTGATTGAATGGCTTTCCGGGTTGAATCAGCGACGCCGAGGTGCGCAGATCGGCGAGCACGGCGCGCTGAACCGCCTCTCGGTTGAGGCCACCCGCCTCAACGTGCCGAAACGTGTGACTGAGCTGATTGGCGTTCCGGCCGAAGCTGATCTCTGGGCCAGAGATGCGCAAAAACCTCCCCAACTTCCCAGCCCACTTCGCCAGCTTGCCAGCGCCGAACTCTAGAGCTGCGTACTTGGCGGCAAACCAGCCCGCGTCCTTCAGGGTTTCAAGCTGTTGTGACGTGATCCTGCGGTTCAGCGCGGCATACTCGTCGCACTCGGAACAGTCAATCTGAGCGGCGGCGGATGGCGTATGCAGGCCGGAGCCTACCCGCCCGCCCGCGGCCCCACCGCCCCACGCACGCGTGGATTCGGTCGTGAATCCGCCCGAGCTCTTGCACGTGCCATCTTGATTCGTGATGTGCGATCCGGTGCAGCGTCCATCCGGATCAAAATACCGATACGGACTGTTGTTGGCATACGCGTACCGATTCCAGTTCCCCGCCGAGCCCATGTCCACGGCCATCGGATCAGTCGAGAGGAAGCGGCCGAGGGCGGGGTCGTAGTAGCGTTGTTGGGCGTAGATCAGGCCGGTGCTGGTGTCGTGCTGGTGGCCGGTGTAGCTGGGGGCGCCTTCGCGGGGGGTGGTGAGGGGTTTGCCGTAGGGTTCGTATTGGGTGCGGCTGCCGCTGATGACGGTGGCGCTGGTGTTGGTCTCGGCGACCGGGCTGCCGAGGGCGTCGGTGTGGACGTAGACGATGCTGTAGGTGGTGGTGGAGGTCGGAGCGCTCGGGGCTTCGCCATCGCGGCCGCCGTCGCTGCCGGCGACCACTTCGGTGGCGCCGGCGAAGGGGTTGCGGAACGGGTTGAGCGACAGCGTCTGCTGTTCGCTGTTGCTGGTGCCCGGGTAGCATTCCGCTTGGGTCAACGTCGAGTCCGCCACCACCTTGGCCACCAGCGATCCGGCCAGGCGCACGTAGTTCACGCCGCGCGAGCGCAGCCGCGAGCACTCGATGTCGTTCTCCCACTGGAACACGCCGCTCGGGGTGTAGATCTGGAAGCGCAGGTCGCGGTCCGGTTGCGGGGCACCCGGCGCCGGCTTGGAGGTGCGCGTGCGCAGGCCGTTGCCGTCGTACACGTGCGTCGCCTGCAGCACGTTGTTGCGCGTCGTTCCCAGCATGCGATCGGCGAGGTCGTAGGTGAAGCGCAGCGTGGCGCCCGACTGCGTGCGCGTCAGCACATTGCCGCGGGGGTCGTGACCAAGAGTGACCTGCGCGACATCGCCCGCCGTACGCGTGCGTTGGAGCCGCTGCGTGGCGGCGTCGCCACCACCACCGCCCACGAATGCGCCCGCGCCCTGCTACGCGCCGGCGCCCGCAGCGTCCAAGTCTGGACCCTAGCCCGCGCTCCCGCGCGACGGGAATGAGGCGGGCGATCGGTCACGGGACTACATCGCTCCGAAGTCCGGTGCTGCGCTGTGCACCGCTTGATCCGCGAGCGGCAGCGACTGTGCGCCGAACGCATCGAACGCCTGCAAGCCGCCCGCGCCAAGCTGGCGACTGCACCGCTGGAGCCGATGACGCCGGAAGAGATCCAAGCCCAGATCAAGGCGTATCGAGCCGAGCAGCGGCGTGCGACTGGTTCTTGATGCCAACACGTCGCGCGTCGTTATCAACTGCGGTTTCCGTCAGCCAAAACCGTCAGAGCGCGAAGTCGAGTCGCCCCGCGCCCCTGCCCGAACAATACGATGCACCCATGCGTCCGAGGCCAGCGTTTCATCCGAGGCAAGCGACACGCCCTCCGAATCCATCACGGCGTATATCTGGTTCGCGATCTCTGGACTCAGGAGGTAGCCGAAGTCGAAAGACCCCTCGAAGCCGAACCAAGCCACTTCAGCTCCCGCAGCTCGTGCAGCTTGCAGACAGCGAGTGATGAGGGCTTCAATGTTCGGCGGAACATCTCTAAAGGAGAGGTCGTACTCAACGACACGGCGCTCCGACAAGACGTCATCTTCGTCGTCTAGGACGTAGGTCTGCGTCTGCGTCGGCGCAGGCTCCAGTGGCAGCGCCGCCAGATCGAGGAGCGAACTCTCCGTTGAAACGACGAACATTGATAGCGTTGCTCCCGAGCCGCTCCATGCGATGGCGTCCGCAATCGATCCCATCACAACCCCCAATGAGCAATTTGAGACGCATCAGGGACAATAGCGGAGAGGATGCGCCCCTGATACGGCCCTTCCTTCGCTACGAACACAACCACCTGTTGGCCACCAGCCTCGCCCGCGAAAGCGCGCGCTGCCGTTCCGCCCAATTTCCAGTCGAAAGATGCGGAGGGTCTTCGCAAGATCGAAGACGTCAGCCGCCGAGACTGACCTCGGTGGCATAGCCCGCCGCCAATCACGAGGCTGACCCCAATCGCGACGATATAGCTGCCATCGCGCCCGTCAGGAACAGATGGACAATCACAACGACGCCAATCTCGATTCCTGAGGATGAAGCAAAGAATCCCTCGCCCCGGATGACAAGTGCGATGTACCAAAGCAAGCAGGGAACCAACACAACTTGCGACTTCGCCTGACGCGATGAAATCCCCTGCATGAACCAGACCACATTCAAGAGTTGCAGCACGATTGCGGCGCCGACCAACGTCCAGGCGAGAAACGTCATGGCACGAGCACTCGTTGGCCGATCAAGCCTTTGATCCACTCCCATCCGGATGGATAGACAAGTCTAGTGCCGGCCACTTCCACGGTGGCAGCGCTTTCGTATGTGTAAGTGAATCGTGTTCCCGAGAGCCACCAACTTGACGTACTCCGGCCGCCAACCATGTACCAGACCCCTTCACCGCCCCAACGCGTCGCGGTAACTGCCGCCCCGGAGCGCGCAGCTCCGGTGAAGAGTCCGGCCCCCATCGCGAGCGAATTTGCGACCCCAAAATAGCCGCCGTTGTCGTAGGCGCCCGACATGATATCGACGCCTCCATCAATGCCATTGCGTTCACGAATGTACTCCGTGAGGCCCATGCTCATCGTGTCACCCCATCCAGCCGCAAAGTCGACCAACGGTTGCGGCGCTGATGGCCAGTCATACGTCACCTGCGGCGAATTGTCGACGACCGCTTGAAGCTGGGCATCGCTGTAGCTCCAAGGATCGCGGCGACCATAGTTCGTCATCTCGCCGATCATTCGCGCATCGACTCCCACCATTCCATCACCGATGTAGCGCGCGCCGGCGCCTGGTGCGCGCCCATCCGGATCCGTAAACCGATACGGGCTGTTCGCGGCATAAGCGTACCGATTCCAGTTCCCCGCTGAGCCCATGTCCACCGCCATCGGGTCGGTGGAGAGGAAGCGGCCGAGCTGGGGGTCGTAGTAGCGTTGTTGGGCGTAGATCAGGCCGGTGCTGGTGTCGTGCTGGTGGCCGGTGTAGCTGGGGGCGCCTTCGCGGGGGGTGGTGAGGGGTTTGCCGTAGGGTTCGTATTGGGTGCGGCTGCCGCTGATGACGGTGGCGCTGGTGTTGGTCTCGGCGACCGGGCTGCCGAGGGCGTCGGTGTGGACGTAGACGATGCTGTAGGTGGTGGTAGAGGTCGGAGCCGTCGGGGCTTCGCCTTCGCCGTCGCGGCCGCCGTCGCTGCCGGCGACCACTTCGGTCGCGCCGACGAAGGGGTTGCGGAACGGGTTGAGCGACAGCGTCTGCTGTTCGCTGTTGCTGGTGCCCGGGTAGCATTCCGCTTCGGTCAGCCTCGAGTCCGCCACCACCTTGGCCACCAGCGATCCGGCTAGGCGCACGTAGTTCACGCCGCGCGAGCGCAACCGCGAGCACTCGATGTCGTTCTCCCACTGGAACACGCCGCTCGGGGTGTAGATCTGGAAGCGCAGATCGCGGTCCGGTTGCGGGGCACCCGGCGCCGGCTTGGAGGTGCGCGTGCGCAGGCCGTTGCCGTCGTACACGTGCGTCGCCTGCAGCACGTTGTTGCGCGTCGTTCCCAGCATGCGATCGGCGAGGTCGTAGGTGAAGCGCAGCGTGGCGCCCGACTGCGTGCGCGTCAGCACATTGCCGCGGGGGTCGTGACCAAGAGTGACCTGCGCGACATCGCCCGCCGTACGCGTGCGTTGGAGCCGCTGCGTGGCGGCGTCGCCACCACCACCGCCCACGAATGCGCCCGCGCCCTGCTACGCGCCGGCGCCCGCAGCGTCCAAGTCTGGACCCTAGCCCGCGCTCCCGCGCGACGGGAATGAGGCGGGCGATCGGTCACGGGACTACATCGCTCCGAAGTCCGGTGCTGCGCTGTGCACCGCTTGATCCGCGAGCGGCAGCGACTGTGCGCCGAACGCATCGAACGCCTGCAAGCCGCCCGCGCCAAGCTGGCGACTGCACCGCTGGAGCCGATGACGCCGGAAGAGATCCAAGCCGAGATCAAGGCGTATCGAGCCGAGCAGCGGCATGCGACTGGTTCTTGATACCAACACGGCACAGTCCGGCCTCTTGTGGGGCGGCGTACCGGGGCGCCTGATCGAGGCAGCCGAACAGCAGCACATCGAACTGGCCAGCAGCACCGCGCTACTCGCCGAACTGCAGGGCGTGTTGTCGCGGACCAAGTTCGCCGGGCAACTGGCCAAGCGCGGACTGACCGTCAACGACGTCTTCGACGGCTATGCCGCGCTCGTGCTCGGCGTGACGCCACTCACCACGCCCTGCGTCGTGCTGGCTGATCCCGATGACGACCATGTCATCGCCTGTGCCATCGCAGCACACGCCGATGCCATCGTCTCCGGCGACAGCGACTTGCTCGATCTCAAGCAGCATCGAAACATTCCGATCCTCACCGCCCAGCAAGCGCTCACCCGCATCACCTGACCGAGCCAACGGCGTGCCCGCCGATGTGGATGCACGCCTCGGTCATCAGCCGGCGACGGTTGCACTTGTATTCCCAGCGCATCTCGCTCGCGGGACCGCGCGTCAAGGTCGTTGCCTCCGCTGCGCGCAGCGCCAAAAGGCCCGCCCCAATCGCGAGTGAATTTGCGACACCGAGATTTCGGTCAGCCCCTTATGCAAACGAGTTAAAGCACATCGACGATAGCCTTCACCTGATTCCCTTCAACCATCTCAAACCGAACACCGGATCGAAACCGCCCCTCGGGTGCATCAGGCGAAAGGAAACGCGCGTCAGCTTTACACGGCTGAGCACGCGCATCTCCTCGAATCTGCAGCACGACACTCCACGCAGTAGACGGCCAAGAAGCCTTGTCCTCAGGAAACCGCGCCACAGTGATGTATTGCCCAGAGGTCGGCAGCAACTCAAGCCTCTCGTCGGACCAATGAACTAGTACCGGGTGCAAGTTAGTCACGGCAACTCCCGAATTGCGGCCTGTTCGAGCTGGTTCAGCTCTCCGTATCGAGCTGGCCCGATGCCATCCAGCCTTTCCAAGCGCATGAGCATATCCGCGACAGGCTTCGGGAGTTTCACTTCCAGCAGCCTACTCATTTCTTTTCCATTCAAGAGATCGCCCCATTGCGTTGCGTGCGCCCGGTCGTCGTCGACTGCTTCCAGTGGCCGATGCCGAGGCCGTACTCGTCGGCGTTCACCTTGGCGAAGGCGATGCTCTCCGCCGAGCCAAGCGCGCTCGCCGCTATCTCGCCAAAGCCGCCAACCGCTTCAACCGCCGCGCTCGCTCGCACGTGATGGCGCCGCGACTTGCGCACGCAATCATGGCCTCCAAGGCTTGTCCCAAGCCGTTCCTGCGCGTGGCGAGCACTTTTGTTCACTGAGATTCGGCGCTAATCAGGTCTATCTATCCCAAGTTCCGCAGTTGGACCCAAAAATTTCGCCCTTGCTCGGCGGTGAGGGTCAATAGAGTCAACGACTTGGCGCGATTTTTGGAGGGTTTTCGGAAGGGTCGTGTTGTGTCACGTCGGAGCGCAATAGTGTCTTACAAAGCGGTTTTGGCTGTGCTAGGGTTGGCACATGTACACGCGCATCACTCGCTCCGGTGGCCGCAGTTATCTGCAGATCGTCGAAGGCTTCCGCTCGGAAGCTGGAGTACGGCAGCGCGTGGTCGCGAACCTGGGTCGCCTCGATCAGTTGTCGGACAAGAAGCTGGATCCGTTGATCCACGGCTTACAGCGCGCACTGGGCCGTGTGCCGAGTTCGGCGCCGGTGCCGGAGTACGACACGGCGCTGGCGTTCGGTGATGTCTATGCGTTGAACGCGCTGTGGTCGGAACTTGGTTTCGGTGAGGCGATCACGCGCGCGCTGCGCTCGTCGCGCCGGGCTTTCGATGCCGAGGCGCTGGTGCGTGCGATGGTGTTCAACCGCTTGTGCGCGCCGGACTCGAAGCTGGGTTGCCTGGAATGGCTTGAGACCGTCTCGATTCCCGGCATGCCCGAGGGCATCAGCCACGACCAACTGCTGCGCACGATGGATGCGCTGATGGATCGGGCGGAGGCCGTGGAGGCGCGCGTTGCGGCGCAGCTGCGGCCGATGCTCGACCAACAGCTGTCGGTGGTGTTCTACGACCTGACCACGATCCGCATTCACGGTGAGGGCGAGGTCGCAAACGATCTCCGCGCGTTCGGCATGAACAAGGAAACTGGCGGCATCGAGCGCCAGTTCGTGCTCGGCGTGGTGCAGTCGGCCGAAGGTCTGCCGCTGATGCATACCGTGCACGCCGGTAACGTGTCGGAGACCAAGACGCTGAAGGCGATGCTGGACTCGGTGCTCAAGCGCTTCGATGTCGAGCGCGTGATCATCGTCGCCGACCGCGGCTTGCTGAGCTTGGACAACGTTGCCGAACTGGCCGCCGTTGCCAACGCCACGCAGCGCAAGTTGCAGTTCATCCTGGCGGTGCCGGCGCGGCGCTATCGCGAACTCGGCGGGACGCTGGATACCCTCGCGTTCGATCGCGACCACGCCAGTCTGGCCGAAGGCGAGTTCGCGGGTCATCGCCTGGTGGTCGCGCACGATCCGGCACGCGCGGCCGAGCAATCGGCGAAGCGCCGCGCGCGGATCGACGAGATCGAGGCGTTCGCCGAGAAACTGGTGAGCAAGCTCGATGCGCAGGATCAGGGCAAAACCGCGCGCGGTCGCAAGGCCAGCGATCGCGGCGCCTACACGCGTTTCCAGCAGGCGGTCGCGGACGCCGAACTGACGCGCTACATCAAGGCCGACTATCAGGCCGATTGCTTCAGCTACGGCATCGACGAACACGCGATCAGCGACGCCGAGCGTTTCGACGGCAAGCTGGTGCTGCTGACCAACGTCAACGACTTCAGCGCCGAACAGATCGTCAGCCGCTACAAGAGTCTCGCCGACATCGAGCGCGGCTTCCGCGTGCTCAAGAGCGACCTCGACATCGCACCGGTCTTTCATCGCTTGCCCGACCGCATCCGCGCGCACGCGTTGATCTGCTTCCTCGCGCTCGTCCTCTACCGCGTCATGCGCATGCGCCTGAAGGCGAACGGCAACACCAACAGCCCGAAGACCACTCTCGAACTCCTGCGCCGTCTGCAAACGCATCGCGTGCACATCGGCAAACAGAGCCTCACCGGCATCGGCACAACCACACCCCAGCAACTCGAACTGTTCGCCGCCCTCGGTATCAAGAAACCCTCCTGACGCTGAGGTATCCCCACGTTTTTCATGATAGCGGGCAGGTCTGAAGCGGTGGTGGAGCGCCATGCGCCAGGTGCGAGAGGAAGCGGAGGAGTTGATGCGGCGACGGCCACCAAGCGGGTCGGCGCAGGACTTCGACGCCGAGGCGCATGGTGGAGTGGTGGCTGCGCACGCAGGTGTTTTTGCCTTCGAGCCTGCCGCCGCGGCCCTGGTGTTCTTCGTGCAGTCCGACAAGCCAGGTCGCGAGTTGCACGAGTGCGAACAGCAGGAGCAGGTTGGAGAGGCGGGAGTCTTTCCGGGTCAGGCTGTGTTCGAAGCCGGCGCCAAAGGTTCCGCTCTTGAGGTCACGGAAGCCTTGCTCGATGGTCATGCGGCGCTGGTAGAGGCACGCCAGTTGCACCGGTGTGCCGCGCTCGGGTGGAAGCGATGTGGCGAGAACCCACGGTTCGCGTGCCGAGCGGGCAGCGCTCTGGCTGGTGCTGTCGCGTCGACGCGCACCGCGCCGGGTCAAGGCGCGACGCCCCTTCGGCCGCGACTGGTGGACAACGATCCGCGTTGTTACGGTCTTGGTGCGCCCGAGATGAAAGGCACCGAGTTCACGGCTGCGTTCCGGCAAGGCCAGTTCGTGGAGCGCGCTGCACGGCAACCAGTCGGCGGCGTTGATCGCAGCCTTCCGGACGGGCTGCACATGGACCGTGCCGCGCACTCGTCCAACGTAATCCCAGCCGAGTGCGGTGACTGCCGTGAACCATGGTCGACGGAATCCGGCGTCGCTCAGGATGACCGGTCGACAACCTTGCGGCAGCAAGCTCGCCAGCTTGCGCAGGAAGGCGCGCTCCACGACTGCCGAACCGGCGCTTTTCTCGGGGTGGACTTCTTCCCAGAGCGTCAGCGTTCGCCCGCGCACCGCCAGGCCGGCGCGCAACAGTTTGAAGCTGCCATCGGGCTTGAGGTCGGACCAGTCGACGACGATCAACGGGTGGGGTTCGCGAATCAGCCAACGCAACATCGCCTGATAGATGGCGGCACGCTGTCGTTCGAGCGGTGCACTGCGCAGCAGGCGGTCGATCGCCTTGAGTGGTGCGGCGACGCGCATCGCACCGGGCCAGTGGCGCGCGATCTCGGTCATGGTCAACCAGCTACCGCTAGCCAGCGCATCGAGCGCCTTGAGCAGCACGGTGGCGGTTGCTGCGTGCAGGGTGGAGAAGACAGAGGGGAGGCATTGCGGCAAGATGGCGCTGGGGCGCATGAGCGTCGGTGATCCTTGGTCTAGACACCCGAACGATTACCGACCTCATGTCGCTCCGCAAGCTATCGCTTTGATTTCGCAGGGCATCGTCGCGCGAAAAGGTGGGGATACCTCAGCTCCTGACGCCCATGTTGTGTCATTTTTGCCTGTCTCACGACAAGCAAATCAATGGGTTACGCGATTAGCTGCGGAACTTGGGATCTATAGCCCGTCATTTCTATCAGAAATCCACTGTGCGAAGCGCCTACGAGCTAACGCAACATCAGCCCTCAAAGGAACAAATAGATCAGCGCCTCCATCATAGGGTGCATACGCACTGCACTTTGAAATATTCGCAAAAACAATTGGCCACGTCTTATCGTTTGCTACAGATAAGATGAGTTTGTCAAACGCTCCATGCCGCCAAACTACGTCAGCACAGAAGATTTCCAAATCCCCTTCGTCGCCATGATGAGACATGACATGTGTCGGAGACAGCCCGTCGACAGGCATATTAATCGACGAGTTCCATTGTTTGCTCTTTCCGAATACTGAGATAAAGAGATTGCAGCGGCTCTCGTTCCCCAAGACAAAGTCAGCAACGACATTATGGCGGCGCAGAATTTCGCTCTTCTCTTCCTCCGTATCGGCATATCTTTTTGACTCGGGTAGGCTATGGATTCGCAGCCAACGATGCCGGAGGGATTCTCTACACGAGAACCCAACAGGCAAAGCAGCACCAAAGGCGTGCTGCCATTCTTCCCGGAGTTGATGCTTAGCCATATACGTAGCCCAATTCAAAAGTTTCAGTTATCGATCTATTGATTAATCACCGATTCGTTCTAGCGTGGCATCAAATGTTCCTGTGCGCGTTTCTCTAGAGCCGAGATTTTCTACAGAGTCAGCCATCTTCCATGCTCCGCCTTTATGCGAATCAATATCTCGAGTTATAAATCTTTTCCCGTCAGTGAATATCGCCTGCCCTCTTATTGTTTCGCTAATTCGTCGAAAGCCAAGTTTCCTGGCTGCGTCTGCGGCCTCTTTTGTGGTCTTAAACACGACCGCCCCTGCAGCGGCAAGCTGCTTAGCCTTCACGCCAAAGCCAAGGAGCTTTCCAGAAGGGCCCAGCCACCAATACTTCACCGTGTCGGTAGCTTGTTCGTCGATCACATCCGCAGCTGCAGACGCTCCGTCGGCAACCTGGCCTGCCGGCGCAGCTTGCCTTCCAATGAAGTTGTGGTGAACCTCTGCCGCGATTTCGTCCGCCTCATTCTTGGCGGCCTCCAACGGAAATTGCCCTCGCCGCTGGGCTTCATCACGACGCTCTTCGCAGAAGAGGTTCTGGTTGCAGACCTGTCGCCCATCCGGATCCGTAAACTTGTACGGTGAGTTGGCGGCATAAGCGTACCGATTCCAGTTCCCTGCCGAGCCCATGTCCACCGCCATCGGGTCGGTGGAGAGGAAGCGGCCGAGCTGGGGGTCGTAGTAGCGCTGTTGGGCGTAGATCAGGCCGGTGCTGGTGTCGTGCTGGTGGCCGGTGTAGCTGGGGCGCCTTCGCGGGGGTGGTGAGGGGTTTGCCGTAGGGTTCGTATTGGGTGCGGCTGCCGCTGATGACGGTGGCGCTGGTGTTGGTCTCGGCGACCGGGCTGCCGAGGGCGTCGGTGTGGACGTAGACGATGCTGTAGGTGGTGGTAGAGGTCGGAGCCGTCGGGGCTTCGCCTTCGCCGTCGCGGCCGCCGTCGCTGCCGGCGACCACTTCGGTCGCGCCGACGAAGGGGTTGCGGAACGGGTTGAGCGACAGCGTCTGCTGTTCGCTGTTGCTGGTGCCCGGGTAGCATTCCGCTTCGGTCAGCCTCGAGTCCGCCACCACCTTGGCCACCAGCGATCCGGCCAGGCGCACGTAGTTCACGCCACGCGAGCGCAACCGCGAGCACTCGATGTCGTTCTCCCACTGGAACACGCCGCTCGGGGTGTAGATCTGGAAGCGCAGGTCGCGGTCCGGTTGCGGGGCACCCGGCGCCGGCTTGGAGGTGCGCGTGCGCAGGCCGTTGCCGTCGTACACGTGCGTCGCCTGCAGCACACCGTTGCGCGTCGCGGTCAGTACGCGCTCGGCGAGGTCGTAGGTGAAGCCTTGCGTGGCGCCCGACTGCGTGCGCGTCAGCACGTTGCCACGGGTGTCGTGACCAAGAGTGACCTGCGCGACATAGCCCGCCGTGCGCGTGCGTTGGAGCCGCTGCGTGGCGGCGTCGGTGTCGTAGTACCAGTCGCGACCGGGCATCGTGTAGCGCGTGAGATTGTCGAGCGCGTCATAGGCCATCGTCGCCGTGCCGAGGCTGCCGCTGGCGCTGGTCAGGCGATCAAGCGAGTCGTACGCGAGCGTCTTGTCGTCGAAGTTCAGCGCATCGTCGATGCCGGTCGGGTTGCCGTTTTCGTCATAGGTGTAGGTGTGGTCGATGACGGTCGCACCGCCGTTCATGTCACGGCTGCGCCAGGGCAGATCGCGCGCGTTCTTGGTCAGCGTGTGCACCACGCCGTTGCCGTAGGTGAACCCGGCCAGCGCTCCGTTCGGGAACCACGAGATCGACGACGCGTACACCCGCCCGGCATCCGGGTCCTTCACCAGCATGGGCTGGCCGAAAGCGTTCGGGCTGTAGGTCGTCCACACCCCGTTCAGCGCGTACTCGCCGGCGACATTGCCGATCGAGTCGTAACTCCAGTTCATCGCCGAACTCTGGCCGCCGATGTGGATGCGCGCCTCGGTCATCAACCGGCGACGGTTGTACTGATATTCCCAGCGCACCTCGTTTGCCGTCCCGGGGCCGCGCGTCAGCGTCTTCAGCGCGCCGTCGGCGTAGTAGGCGCGAGACTCATCGAGCGTCGTGTCCGGGTAGTTCACCGTCAGCAGACGATCCCGCAGGTCATACCCGCGCGCGATCCTTGCCGCCGCCGGAACGCTGGTGTCCTCGCAGCTCGTGGTGCTCAACAACGCCTGACCCTTCGCGCTCCAGTCGATCCGCGAGGCGCCGTCGTAGTGGAAGATTTCCGCAGCGCGCTCGGGCTCGATGGTCTTGCACAGACGCTGATACGCATCGTAGACGTAGCTGCGCGTCGCGCTCACCGTCGGGCTGGTGCCCGAGCGCGTCATCGAGGTCGGCTTGCCCCAGGCATCGCGCACGATCTGCGTGGTCGCGAGCGGCGATGGTGCGTTCAGATACGGGTACTGCTGGATCTGCGTCGGCGAGTCCTCGCTCGGCGCGTCGTATTGCAGAGCGTCGATCTCGGTCGTCTGGCCGCGCGGATTGACGATGCGCTTGCGGTAGCCGGACAAGTAGTCGACCAGCGTGATCAAGCTCCCTTGCTCGGAATGCGCCGCCGTGCTGCGCAAGCGCCCAAGCGCGTCGTACTGCTTGCTCACGCCAACACCCGATGCCACCACTGCCGACACCGTGCCCACGCTCGCGCTCGGATACGACGCGAAGGTCTCGCGGTTGTCAGCGTCGAATGCGCGCACGCTGTAGCGGTGGCTGTTGGTCAGGTAACTGTCCCACTCGTGCGCCAGCACCGGCCGCCACAAGGCATCGAACAGCACCTCCTTGCGATAGCGCCCGGTCGTCGTCGACTGCTTCCAGTGGCCGATGCCGAGGCCGTACTCGTCGGCATTCACCTTGGCGAAGGTGATGCTCGTGCTATCCCAAGTGGTGCCGTCGCCGCTCGGTGGCGTCACCAGATTGACGCGGCCCATGGGGTCGTAGCCAAAGCCGGTGGAATAACCGAGCTCATCCGTGGTCGCGGTGATCTGACCCAAGGCATTTACCGCAGCGCTGATCGCAGTCGCGTTTGCAAAGCCGATGTTGCGCGGAATCCCGCGGTACCAGTTCGACAAGGTCGTGCTCTTGTTGAGCCCATCCACGACCGATGCGAGCGTGCCGTCGCCATTGTAGGCACGGGTCTCGACGCGCAGACCGTTGCTGTAGAGCTTCCACGGTTGGGACAGCGAAGTGAAGTCGGTGGACTCCACCACCGCGCCTGCGACCGTGAGCTTCTTGACCTGTCCAAGCACCCAGTTCGTGAAGTCATGGTGGTACTCAATGGTCTCCGACCGGCCGCCGGCCTCGCCGGTCAGACTGTTGAACCGCTTCACGGTGAGCGCATTGGCGAACTGGTCGTAGCTGTCGTTGCGCAGCACGAACTGCGTGCCCTGTTCGGTGATCGTGCGCTGCTTCAGGGGGCGCAAGGCGGCGGCCGAGAACTCGTCGCTGTGGTCTTCGGCGACCATGCCGAACGGAACCCTGCCAACCATGCCGGGAAACGGCTGGGCGGCAACTTGATCTTCGGCAATGTAGGCATTCGTAGTGGACCGCAAGATGGTGCCCGAAGCATCCAGCACTTGCGTTTCACGCAGCTGCCCCTCGTTCAACGCATAGTCCAGCCCGAAGAAGTAGCGCGCCTTGGTGCCGTCGGGCGCAGTCACTGTGACCTGCTTGCTTTGTCCTGGCGCTGGAGTCGCGCCAGGTACGCCGGGTCCCGGCGCATAGCCGCCCGAGAGATAGCCGTTGGCATCGTTGTCCTTGACGTACTCGTAGGTCCAATCCAACGTCCCGATATTCGGGTTGGAGATGCGCTTTCGCACAAGCGACTTCACGTCCTGGAATACCGGAAGACGGTTCCAGTACTGATCACGGTCTTTGTCCGGGTTTTGCACGCACTCGTAGGGCACGTTGTTGCGGCCATGCCGGGTTGGACGAACCGTGAATTCGCCCACCGCGCCTGAGGGGTGGGTGATGCGGATCGACTGCTCGAAGTGACCTTCTCGCGTATCGATCATCCGCTGATAGCTGCACCACAGGCGCCGATCCAGCGGTAGCGGCAAATTGTTCGCTGGCCGCTCCTGGTAAGAAATGGCCGCGCTGATGCCGTTGGTGTAGGCCCAACTGCTGATGCCGTCGGGGTTCAGCACGCTGGTCAGCTTCCCATTGACAACGTACTGCCAGGTGCGCGTGCCATCGAATACCGAGTTGATGAAACCTGAAGAGCTATAGCCGATGGTGAGCAGGCGACCATCATTGGCCTGGATGCTCTGCAAGCGATCACCCGACCAGTTGTAGTTGACGAAGTTTCCGAAGCGGTCCTCGACCCGCGTGGGGAATAGGCGCACTTTCACGCGTTCCATCCAGACGGGCTCAAGGCTGTGGCGATCCTGATTCATGGTGATGCCGGGGTACAACCTGACCACCATCTGGTCGAAGTAGTAGCGGGTACCGTCCGGCGCATGCGCCAGGAAGCCCTCGCCAGCATGTCCGCTTTTCAGCGTCGGCAAGCACGAGAAGAACCAGAAGTCCTTGGTCACCCATTTGTTGAGAAACCCGTTCGTGGGCAGCGTCAACTTGGGGTGGCCATTCAGCACCCGCAATTCACCACCACCACCGCCGGGCAGCACTAGTTTGTTGCCGCTCCAGAACTCGTAGTTGTTGAAGGTCCCGTAATTGGGCGGTGCCGCTTGAGAGCTGCAGCGGGCTGCGGGCTTCCAATAGCCATCCAAACGCTCATTCGCAAACACGCCTTCGAGATGGGGCAGATCCAGATCCCAGTCGCCCAATGGGAGTGCTGGCCCGATCTCAGAAAGGTCCAACTTGCGACTGAAGGCGACCGGGAGTCCGCTGTTGCCCGGCAGGGAAACATCGGTTGCGGAGAATCCCAGAGCGCCAGTGAACAAGCTGACGCTCTCGCCGAAGATCTCCCCGCTCAAGGGCCCAACGGTCTTCGCCGACCCGATGCGGCTGGAGTATTCCTGCGCCCACTGCACGCGGCCCACCGAAGTCGGCGCCTCCGATGGGGGCACGGTGTCGCCGCCTTGCGCCGAACTGGTCGCCGGGGTCATTGCCACCAACGCCAGCAGCGTGGTCAGCAGGGAGATTTTTCGCTTCATCATGTCCAGTCCTGATTCGGGCAAGCCAACACCGCCCCGCCAACGCATGGCAGGTCCTTATGAACGACAAATTCACCACTGCGCCCCCCGGCTCTCAGCGGCAAAGGGGGCGCACTGTAACGACGGTCAATGAATGTGACAACCCCCAAGCGGCCTGTGATCTGCGGTCAACTTTGGCTCGGGCTGATCTGGATCAAGCGGCTATCGCTGCAGCGGAAGCCAGGCGCTGCGACCAAAAAAAAACGCCAGCACAAAGCTGGCGTTTTTTCGTTGCGGGATTGCGTTAGGTGGGAATCAGAACTTCATTTCCGCGCGCAGGTAGACGAAGCGGCCGGCGGGCAGGTCGTAGCTGGATGCGTCGTAGCCGTTCAGCGAGCACGACAGGCAGATCGGCGGGTCCTTGTCGAAGATGTTGTTCATGCCGAGCGTCAACTGCGTGCCCTCGAACCAGGGCGTCTTCCAGCCGAACTGCAAGTCGCTGTAGGTAGTCGAGCCGAGGCGATTGGTGCCGGCGGTCGGGTTGCTGCACACCTCGAAGTCGACCGCGTCGCCGCATTCCTCGACCAAGTCGCTCATGTGGCGCAGCGTGTAGGCCGCGGAGAAATCGCCATGCGCCCAGGCCAGGCTGGTGTTCGAGGTCCATTCCGGGATCGCGCTGTCGTTGACTTCGATGCCGACGGCACGCGGCTGCAGCACGCCGAGACCATCGACCGCGGTGTAGTCGTTGACGAAGGAGTTCTGCCAGGAGACGCGGAACGAGCCGATGCTCATCTCCGGCAGCGTCCAGAACACATCGAAGTCATAGCCATCGGTATCGACCGAGCCGAAGTTCTGCAGGCGGTTGTTGAACCCATTGATGCCGCCGGTGCTGGCGCGGGTGATGCCGTCGCAGAACGGCGAGTCCGGGCCGCCAGCGACGCACAAGTCGAGCTGGGTCTGCGCATCGATCGCCTGCACCGCACCGTCGATTTCGTGGTTGTAGTAGCTGAACTCGATGTCGAAGCGTTCCGACCAGCCGCTGTTGGCGCCGAAGCCGGGGCTCCAGACGAAGCCGAGCGAGTACGAGTCCGACGTCTCCGGTTCCAGTTCGGGGTTGCCACCGGTAGTCACCGAGATCTGCGAGTTCGCCTGCGCCGCGCCTGCCGGCACGCCGAAGGCGGAGCAGTTCGCTTCCGGCGGCGAGCCATCGAGGCCGATCAGGCAGGGGTCGTCGATCTGCGCGTCGAAGCGCGCCGCGGAGCCGAACAGTTCGCCGATCGACGGTGCGCGGAAGCCCTGCGCGTAGCTGCCACGCAACAGGAACTCCTCGCTCAACTGCCAGCGCAGGCCGAACTTGCCGGTGGTCTCGCCGCCGAAGGTGGAATAGTCGGAATAGCGGCCGGCCAAGCTCAGATCGAGCCGCGACTCGCCCGACTCGTACACCGGCACATTGAACTCGGTGTAGAACTCGTCGACGTCGTACTCGCCCGCGGTGGGCAACGAGGGGACGCCGTTGTATTCGCCGGCGACGGTGAGCGCGTCGGGCAGATAAGTACCGTCGAGGCGACGATGTTCATACCCGGCCGCGACCGCGACCGCGCCGGCGGGCAGGTCGAACAGGTCGCCGGAGATGTTCGCCGAGAGCAGTTGCAGGTTGTTCTCGCTGTAGTCGCGCACGATCGGCTGGATGTAGCCGAGCATCGCCGGCGTGATCGCGCCCGGACCGCTGAAGATGTCGAGCGGCACACACTGCGGATCGGCCTGGCAGGCGCCGATCGGGCCAAGCGCGAGGTTGATGCGGCGGATGTTGTAGCTGCCGTAGTTGGTCTGGTTGGCCTCGTTGCCGCTGCGCACGTAGTTCACGTCCCAGAACCAGGAGCCATCGCCAATCTCGAACACGCCTTCGAGGCCGGTGGCGAAGTACCAGGTATCGACGTCCTGATGGAAGCGACGCGGCCCGCCCTCGATCGGGCGCCGCCCGATGAAGATCAGGTTCGCGTTCGGACCGCTCGACGCGAGATCGAAGCCAAACGGGTTGTACGGGTTGCTCGCCGAAATCAGGATGTTGTCGGCATAGGGATTGCCGGTGCCGGCATCGGGGCCGACGAAGATCGGCTCGGGCGCAGCCTGGTTCAGCGACTCTCGCTGGTTGTACAGCGCGCGCATGTACCAGGTCGTGCTCTCGCCCAGTTCATAGCGGCTCTGCCCGAACAGTCCCTTGCGCTCGCTCGGGGTCTGCAGCAGGTTGAACTGCGCGTAGTTGAAGCGGTTGGCGGTGGTGAACGGAATGAAGTCGGACGGGTAGTTCGGACCGTTCGGATAGAACTGGCCGTTCGGTGTGGTGATGCTGCGGGTCAGGCCGGTGTTCGGGTCGACGAACACGAAGCGGCCGTTCGGCGTGGCCGACGAGCCGAAAGTCAGACCAGTGCCGGGCTTTGGCACGCCGGCGTGTTCGTACTCGGTCGAGCTGATCTCTTCCTGGTCGGTGACACTGGCACCAAGGAAGAACGAGAAGTCGTCGCCGCCACCGCCGAAGGAGATATCGGCGCTCTTGTTCGGGCCGCCGGCGCCGAACTCGCCGTAGTACATGGAGACGGCGGCGCCTTCCATGTCGCGGCGGGTGATGATGTTGACCACGCCGGCGATCGCGTCCGAGCCGTAGATCGAGGAAGCGCCGTCTTCCAGCACCTCGATGCGCTCAATGATCGCCACCGGAATCGTGTTCAGGTCGGTTGAACTGGAGACACCGGAAGCCGAGGCCTCGTTGATCCAGCGCACGCCATCGACCAGTACCAGCACGCGTTTGGACCCGAGGTGACGCAGATCGACCGTCGCCGAACCGGCGCCGACACCGGAACCATCCGGCGGGAAGCCGAAGTTGCCGCTGGAGTTGAACTTGGTGTTCAGCGCCGAACCGGAACCGGTGAGTTGCTGCACGATGTCGGCGACCGAAGTCAGGCCGGACTTCGCCAGGTCTTCGCGGGTGATCACGTTGACCGGGGTCTGTCCCTCGATCGACGCCTTCTTGATGCGCGAGCCGGTGACTTCGACGCGTTCCAGGGTTTGGGAATCTTCTTCGTTCGACTGGGCGAATGCCGGCGCGGTGAGCGGCAGCGCCGCCAAACCAAGCCAGAGCGAACGGCGCACGGCAACCGCGAGCGCATGGCGATGCAAGTTCATAGGAGTCTCCCTCAGGATCTTGTTGTGTGTGGATCAAATCGGAGTCGCAGCACCACCGCCGACCACCGTCTGCGCCGGCGATGAGCGCCCGGGTATGTAGCGCTTTGCGAGCGCGCTGTATACCGTGCCGAAGGTTGGTCCCGTCCGCTAGCCTACGCGCGCCAGGCCCACCGCCATCCCCACCCACAACGCCGCGCCGGCCCAGTGGCTGAGCTTGAAAGCGCGGAAGCAGTCGTCGCGGGCGCGGGTGCGGATGATCCAGTGCTGCACGGCGATGATCGCGAGTGCGGCGCACCAGCCGATGGTGTAGGCGGGGCCCAGGTTCAGGCGCGTGCCGGCGAACCACATCGCGTACAGGAACCCGGCGTGCAGGATGCCGATCGCGACGGTGTCGAGATCGTCGAACAGGATCGCCGTGGACTTGGCGCCGGCCTTCAAGTCGTCGTCGCGATCGACCATCGCGTAGATGGTGTCGTAGGCGGTGCTCCACAACACGTTGCCGAGGAACAGCAGCCAGGCGATCTGATCGACCTCGCCCTTCTGCGCGGCGTAGGCCATCGGCACCGACCAGCCGAATGCGGCGCCCAGCCACAGTTGCGGCAGGTGGGTGTGCCGCTTCAGGTACGGATAGGCGATGGCGAGCGCGGCGCCGACGACGGCAAGCTGCATCGTCAGCGCGTTGGTCAGCGCCACCAGCAGCAACGCCAACATCATCAGTGCGCCAAACACCATCAGCGCCTCGCGTGGCGCCACCTTGCCGTTCACCAGCGGCCGCTGCGCGGTGCGCTGGACGCGACCGTCGAGCCAGCGGTCGGCGTAGTCGTTGATCACGCAACCGGCCGAACGCATCACGATCACGCCGAGCGTGAAGATCAGCAGCAGCGACCACGATGGCATGCCCTTGGCCGCAGACCACAGCCCCCAATAGGTCGGCCACAGCAGCAGCAGCCAGCCGATGGGTTTGTCCAGACGCATCAGCAGGGCGTAGTTGCGCGCGCGCTCGCGCCAGTCGATTGGGGACTGGCTGTGCTGCAGTCCGTCGCCCACGCGCACCGGCGCCGCAGTCGAGCGTGGCTGCGGATGCGCGACGCGTCGCGCCTGCGATTTCGGGGTCCGGGTCATGCCGCGATTGTGCGGCGAAACCCGCGCTCAGCGCGAGCAGGCTTCGAGAAACGATTGCATCAGCGGCGGCGACCCGCGTCGGCTAGAATCTGCCGCAGTTCCGGAGCGCATGCGATGCAGACGGTTCGCTACACCTACTGGCAGGACGGCGAGTTCTTTCTCGGCTTTCTGAACGACTACCCGGACTACCAGACCCAAGGCCGGAGCAAGGACGAGCTGCTGGAGAACTTGCGCGACCTCCTCGCCGACTTCACTTCCGGCGAAGTGCCCTTCATCCGCAAGATCGAGGAATTGCAGGTCGCGTGAATGAAGCGCCGCGACCTGATCAAGGCCCTCGAAGCCATGGGCTGCGTGCTGAGCCGGCATGGCGGCAGACACGACTGGTACACCAACCCGGCGACCCGCCAGTCGCAGCCGGTGCCGCGCCACAACGAGATCAACGAGCAGCTGGCGAAATCGATCCTGAAAAAGCTCGCGGGCGACTGAAGCTCAGCGCGAGCAGGCTTCGAGAAACGATTGCATCAGCGGCGCGCGGCCCATCAGTTCGGGGTCGCGGCCGTCGTGGAACTCGGGGTGCCACTGCACGCCGACGATGAAGCGACTGCGATCCGAGCACGAGATCGCCTCGATCACGCTGTCGTCGGCCTGGGCCTCGACCAGGAAACCGGGCGCGACCTGTTTCGCCGCCTGGTGGTGAATCGAGTTGATGCGGAAGCGCGTGCCGGCGCCGTACCACTCGGCGAAGCGACCGCCGTCGCGGATGTTCAGCGCGTGGCCGTGTTCGTCGTAACGCTCGCTGATCATGTGCGACTCGCTGGTCACGCCGTCGAGCAGCAGGTCTTGGTGGAGCGTGCCGCCGAAAGCGACATTGATCAACTGCATGCCGCGGCAGATGCCGAGTACGGGCTTCATGGCGCGATCGAACGCGCGCAGCAAATCCAGTTCGAAGCGGTCGCGCACAGCATCGACACCGAGCGTGATCTCGCGCGGTTCCTCGCCGTACAGGCGTGGATCGAGATCGGCGCCACCCTGCAAGAACAGCCCGTCGAAGCGCTCGGCGATGTCATCCACATCGAGATCGGCGCGACGCAGTTCGCCGCCACGCTCGATCGTCGGCACCATCGCGACAATCGCCCCGGCGTGCGACAGCCAGTGCGACACCGACTGCTCGAGGAACTGCAGCTTCTTGCCACGGAAGCCGAGTTCGCTCGGCACCTGGTGCAGCAGTCGGGGCGAAACGGCGATCAGCGGAATCCGTGTGCTCATGCACTCAGTCGGGGCGAGATGTCGGGCTGGACAGGTCCGAGAGTATGCGCTGGAGCCGAGTGCCCCGCCAGCCAGCGCGCCACTTCCCGGCAGGCTTCCGGGCGCGTGGCGCCGGTGTCGCGTGCACGCTTGAATTCGGCGATCTGCAGGTCGGCGCTGCTGCCACGCACGAGAATGTGACGCGCCTGCGCCACCGCCGCCTCGCAGCCGAAGTGGGCGACATCGTCGGCGATCAGCGCAAACAGCTGTTCCATGCGTTCGGCCAGCGGCATGCGCTCACCGCTGCCGAATTCGTCGATGAACTGCGCGGCGATGCCGTGGCGCTTGGCCTGCCAGCGGTTCTCCTCGATCAGCAGGCGCGTGGTCGACATGCGCGCCCGGCCGAGGCTCGGGTTGCGCACCGCCGCGCGCACCAGGCAGCGGAACAGGTCGGCGATGCAGAGCGTGTCGCGCACATCGGTGCAGGCATCGGCGATGCGCAACTCGATCGTCGGGTAGTTGGCCGACACCCGCACCGCCCACCACAGGAAGCTGGCGTTCTCGATCACCCCGGCCTGGACCAGCATGTGCACGAAGGCGTTGTAGTCGGCCTCGCCGTTGAAGAACTCGGGAATGCCGGTACGCGGCCACTCGTCGTAGGCAGCCTGGCGATAACTCATCAGGCCGGTGCCCTGGCGGTTCCAGAACGGCGACGAACACGACAGCGCCAGGAAGATCGGCGTGTAGGCGAGGATGCGGTTCATCACGTCGACGCGATCCTGGTCCGGCGGCGGCGCGACATGCACGTGCAAGCCGCACAGCAGGTTGCGGCGGCCGACGATCTGGAAGTCCGAGACCAGTTGGCGATAACGCGGCTTCTGGGTCAGGTTCTGTTCGCGCCATTCCGCCAGCGGATGCGTGCCGGCGGAGACCAGGGCGATGTCAAAACGCTTGGCGATTTCGCCGACGACGCGACGATTGCCGACCACGGCGCGTTCCAGTTCCGCAACGGTGCCGCACACCGGCGTGACCAGCTCGATCTGCGACTGCAGCAGCTCGTTGCTGGCACGCTCGCCGAGGCGGCGACGCACCTCGTGCAGGAATGCTTGCGGCATGCGCGTCGCGATGTTGCCGGTGTCACCCTGCGAGAGGAAGAACTCCTCTTCAACGCCGTAGGTATACGTGTGTTCGTTCATGATGCGATCTCCGTGCCCACCATCACGCCGGAGTCAGCGTCATGGGGAGACAGGGAAGCATGCGCGAAGTTAAGTCCGCGTTATCGATCCGCATGAGGCGTTGCCCCAGGCTCTCATTCGAGCGCTCCTTCGAGGTCGACAAGAATGAGCGCAGACTCGCGCCCTTGCGTCGCATGCCTGAGCGCCGCCGGCGCGACACGACAAGAGCCTGGGGCATCGCCCCAGGTGAACACGACCCATTGGGAGCACGGGGTAAGGCCCCGGGTGCGCGCGACGGAATGGGAACCCGGGGCAACAAACGCCCCGGGAGGGTGCGTCATTTTTTCCGTTTCGGCAGATACAAATCCGTCACCGTGCCCTCGCACACCTCGGCGGCGAGGCCGACGGTTTCGCCGAGCGTCGGGTGCGGGTGGATGGTCAGGCCGACGTCGGCGATCTCGGCCTGCATCTCGATCGCGAGCGCGGCTTCGGAGATCAGGTCGCCGGCATGCGGGCCGACGATGCCGACGCCGATCACGCGGTGCGTGGTTTCGTCGTACAGCATCTTGGTGAAACCCTCGGTGCGACCGATGCCGATGGCGCGACCCGACGCCGCCCACGGGAACACACCCTTGCCGTAGGCGATGCCGCGGGCCTTGGCTTCGGTCTCGGTGAGGCCGACCCAGGCGATCTCGGGGTCGGTGTAGGCGACGCTCGGGATCACGCGCGCGACGAATTCGCTCTTGTGCCCGCTGGCGTTCTCGGCCGCCACTTTCGCCTCGTGCGTGGCCTTGTGCGCGAGCATGGGCTGGCCGACGATGTCGCCGATCGCGAAGATGTGCGGCACGTTGGTGCGCATCTGCTTGTCGACGGCGATGAAGCCGCGCGCGTCGACGTTTACGCCGGCTGCTTCCGCATTGAGCTTCTTGCCGTTCGGCGTGCGCCCGACCGCGCACAACACGCGATCGAACACGGTGTTCTTCGGCATCGACTCGCCTTCGAAGGTCGCGTGCAATCCGTCCGGCTTGGCGTCGAGTGCGGCGACCTTGGTCTTCAGATGGATGCCGGCGTAACGCTTGGCGAGCCGCGTCTGCAACGGCTTCACGAGATCGAGATCGGCACCCGGCATCAGCTGGTCGGCCAGTTCGACCACGGTCACTTGCGAACCGAGCGCATCGAACACGCAGGCCATCTCAAGGCCGATGATGCCGCCGCCGATGACCAGCAGCCGCTTCGGGATCTCGGCGAGCATCAGCGCATCGGTCGAGTCCATCACGCGCGGATCGTCCCAGCGCAGGCCCGGCAGTTTCACCGGCTGCGAACCGGCAGCGATGATCGCCTTCTCGAAACGTACGAGCTTGGCACCGTCCGTGGTCGCGACCTCGACCTCGTGCGCCGAGACGAACTTCGCGACACCGGTCACGCGCGTGACCTTGCGCTGCTTGGCCATGCCGGACAGCCCCGTGTTCAAGGTCTTCACGACCTTGTTCTTGTACGCGCGCAGCTTGTCGAGATCGATGTTCGGTGCGCCGAAGCTGACGCCGTAGTCACTCGCGTGCGCCGCTTCGTCGATCACCTTCGCCGCATGCAGCAGCGCCTTGGACGGAATGCAGCCGACATTGAGGCAGACGCCACCGAGTTCGGCATAGCGCTCGATCAGCACCACGTTCTGGTCGAGATCGGCGGCACGGAACGCCGCGCTGTACCCGCCCGGCCCGGCGCCGATCACCACGATCTGGCATTCGATATCAGGCTGGCGACCACTCGCTGGCGATGCGGTCGCGGACGCTCCGGTCTTCCCTTCTCCCACCGGGAGAAGGTGGCCCGCAGGGCCGGATGAGGGATCGGGTGCGGCCGACGCAAGAGCGCCCTCACCCCCAGCCCCTCTCCCGGCGGGAGAGGGGAGCGAAGCGATCGCGTCCACCACCGCCACCACCATGCCCTCCGATAGCTTGTCGCCTAGTTTTACCCGCAACTCGCGCACGACACCGGCCGCACTCGAGGGCACTTCCATCGTCGCCTTGTCCGACTCGAGCGTGACCAGGCCCTGGTCCTTCTTGATCGTGTCGCCGACCTTGACCAGCACCTCGATCACCGGCACCTCGCTGCTACCGCCGAGGTCGGGGACCTTCACTTCGATCGTGTTCGCCATGACTCGGTCTCCGCTCACAACATCGCCCGCCGGAAATCGGCGAGCAGTTGCGCGAGGTAGCTGGTGAAGCGGGCGGCGGCGGCGCCGTCGATGACGCGGTGGTCATAGCTGAGCGACATCGGCAGGATCAGGCGGGCGTCGAAATTGTTGCCGTTCCACACCGGTTTCATCGACGACTTCGACACGCCGAGGATGGCGACTTCGGGGGCGTTGATGATCGGCGTGAAGGCGGTGCCGCCGATGCCGCCGAGCGAGCTGATCGAGAAACAGCCGCCCTGCATGTCGGTGGGGCCGAGCTTGCCTTCGCGTGCTTTCGCGGCGAGTTCGGAGGTCTCCTTCGCGAGCGCGAACACGCCCTTCTGGTCGACGTCGCGGATCACCGGCACCACCAGGCCATTCGGCGTGTCGGCGGCGAAGCCGATGTGGAAGTATTTCTTCAAGGTCAGCGTCTCGCCGCTGGCGTCGAGCGAGGCATTGAAGTCCGGGAACTTCTTCAAACCGGCGACCGCGGCCTTCATCAGGAAGGCGAGCATGGTCAGCTTGAGGCCGGCCTTCTCGTTCTCCTTGTTGAGCTGCACGCGGAACGCTTCGAGATCGGTGATGTCGGCGTCGTCGAACTGGGTGACGTGGGGAATCATCGCCCAGTTGCGCGCCAGGTTCGCGCCCGAGATCTTCTTGATGCGCGCCAGCGGCTTCGACTCGATCGCGCCGAACTTGCTGAAGTCGACATTCGGCCACGGCAACAGATTCAAGCCGTTGCCAGCAGCGACCGTGGCAGTCACCGCCGGCTTCGCCAGCGCAGCCTTGACGTAGTTCTGCACATCGTCCTTGCTGATGCGCCCACCGCGCGCCGTACCCGTGACCTTCGCCAGATCCACGCCAAGCTCGCGCGCGAACAGACGCACCGCCGGCGACGCATACGGCAACGCCGTGCCCGCCAATTGCGTCGCGTCATGGCTATGCGGCACGGCCACGGACGTGCCCGTAGGAGCGACCCCGGTCGCGACTGGCGTCGCCGCAGGCTTTGGTGCAGGCGATGTGGTTGGTGTGGGAGCGGCCTCTGGCCGCGACGCTGCTGCAACGGTCGCGACCGGGGTCGCTCCTACGGGCACGATTGGAGCCGCATCGGCGGTTTCAATCAACGCCACCACCGAGCCTTCGGAGAGCGCGTCGCCGAGCTTGACCTTGATCTCGCGCACGACGCCGGCATAGCTCGAAGGCACTTCCATGGTCGCCTTGTCGGACTCGAGCGTGACCAGTCCCTGGTCCTTCTTGACCGTGTCGCCGACCTTGACCAGCAACTCGATGACGGGGGCCTCGCTGCTGCCCCCGAGATCGGGGACGCGGGCTTCCTTCAGATCGGCCATGATTCCACCTCGGCGGCGTTTGCCCCAACATGGGGCAAGCATGGCGAACATTGTTGCGGCTTTCCGGTGCAACGGGAAGCCACAGGCGTTTGATTACGATTGCAGCTTCAATCGACGACGCTGAGCCTGACCTCGATGTTGTTGCGCGTCGCTTTCGAGTACGGACAAACGCCGTGCGCCTCGTTGACCAGTTGCTCCGCGGTGGCCCGATCGAGCCCCGGAAGGCGCACCTCGAGTTGGGCGCCGAGGCCAAGTCCGCCGGCTTCCAGCAGTCCGATATCGACGTGGGCGGTGACGAACACGCCCTGCAGCGCGATCTTCTTCTGCCCCGCGACGAAGGCGATGGCTCCGGCGAAGCAGGCGGAGTAGCCACTCGCGAACAACTGCTCGGGATTGGTCGTGCCCGGCGCCTCGTTGCCGCCGAGCGCCTTGGGCTTGTTGAGCTTGATGTCGATCATGCCGTCGGAAGATTTCACGGCTCCATCGCGGCCGCCGTCGGCCGTGGCGTGGGCGGTGTAGAGGACTTTCATGGCGCGAACTCCTGGAAGGGGGGACGATGCTAGCCACAATTCGTGACGGCGGCGTCGAGGCAGCTACACTGGCCGGTCAACGATCGAGAAAAGACATGCCGAACGAACCCACACCCCGCCTGCTCGCCGACCTCGCCACCCTGCCCGCGCTCGAGTCCGAACGCCTGCGCCTGCGTCCGCTGCGCGAAGATGACCTGCCCGACCTGTTCGCGGTGTTCGCCGACCCGGACGTGATGCGCTACTGGACGCGTCCGCCGATGCGCGATCTGGACGAAGCGCGCGCCTATCTGGCCGAGATCGCACAGCACTTCGACGCCCGTACCGGCTTCAAGTGGGGCATCACCCGCAAGGACAACGACCGCGTGATCGGAACGACGTCGCTGTTCCGCCTCGATACCCCGCACCAGACCGCCGAAATCGGCTACGCCCTCGGCTCGGCGCACTGGGGCAATGGCTACGCCGCGGAAGCGGTGCATCGGGTCTGCCGCTTCGGTTTCGAGGATCTCGCCCTGCGCCGCATCGAAGCCGACATCGACCCGCGCCACCACGCATCGATCCACGTCGTCGAGAAGGCCGGCTTCCAGCGCGAAGGCGTGCTGCGCGAACGCTACATCTACAACGACGAAATCCAGGACGTCGTCTACTACGGCCTGCTGGCGCGGGAGTTTCAGCGCTGACTACGGCAACACGCTGCCGGGTCGCCGCGGCGGTGGCGGCAGTAGCCGTGCGAGCTGTTCGCAGTGTGCGTGCTGACGCATGGCTTCGGCCTGCAGCGCCGCCATCTGATTGCGACGCGCCGCGAGCACCAGCGAACCCCGCTGCATGCTCTTTTCGAGTTTCGCGTAGACCGCGCCGAGCCGCTCCTGCAGGGCGATCCGATGCTGCGCGCGTGCCCTGTGGAAATCCGCAAGACCCGGTGCCGCCGTTGGCGCCTGCCGGCGATAGTCGCGCACCAACTGCAGCTTCCAGGCGCTGAGCGCGGCGCGCGCATCGTCCCTGAGCAGATGCGCCTTGACGAGACGCGCGCGGTCGAAATCGGCCGCGGTCTCGATGCCCGCCGCGCGCAGGCGCACGCGCTCAAGCCGGCTCAGTCGCGGTTCGCGCCAGTGCTCGATCAGCTTGCCCTGCAGGAACCGGCGCAGCCCGCCATCGGCCGCGTCGAGCTTGAACTGGGCCAGCGCTGTTGCTTCTTTGGCCTCGAACTGGCGCAGTGCGCGCTCGGCATTGCGCCATTCGTCAACAGCGGCGACCGCGGTGGCGTCATTGATCTCCTCGGCCAGACTCGCAAGCCTCTCGTGCAGGCGTCGGAATTGTGAATAGGCCTCCTCGTATTCACGAAAGCGCCGCCCGAAGTAGTGGAGACCGAACGTTGACACTATGAAACCCAGCACAACGGACAGGAGCAGCAACGGCAGGAAGATTAAGAGGCCGTCGGCCGCGCCCATGCCGAAGGAGGCCACCAGCAGCATGCCGCAGACACCACTGAATATGCCGACGGTGGCACCGAGACCCATCGCCCGCGCCTCGATGTTCTGCTCAGGGTCGGGCGCGCGCAGCGGCGGATACCACGGCACCGGCACGCGCTGCGGCGGGTTCATCTTCCCGACCGCCGCGGCCATCGCGCCGACATCGAATGCGGGGCGTTCCGGGATGGGCGGCGACGCTGGCCGCGTCGACTTGCGCGCGGAGCGCGGCTTGTCCAAAGCTCCGAACAAGCGCACGCGGCGCCGTTCGAGCACGCACCAGGCGCACTCCTGCGCATGTCCGGCGTGGATATGCGCGGCACGCTTCGCACACTGCACCAGCCCTGCCCGCAACCCATCCAGCGCACCGACCCATTGTTGTGGCGTCGGCCGCGCAGCGACGCCGCGCTCGGTGAACGCCTGCTCGAACAGCGCGACGATCGCGGGCGGCAGGCTCTCGATCGGGACCGACTTCGGGGGTGGCGCGATCAATCGTTGGGCGGCGTCTTTCGCGTAGGCGTAGCGGAAATCGCGGATGTCGGCCTCAAGCGATTCACCGATGTGGTCGGCCAGCGGCACGCCGGAATACGGATGCCGCCCGCCCATCAGCAGGTGGAAGATCAGGAGTGCGAGGCCGAAGCCATCGTGGTTCGGCGTGCGCGTGATGTCCTCGAAACTCGCGATCGATTGCAGCTCCGGCGGGGTGAAATGCGCGACGCCGACTTCGCAACGATGCAGTGCGTCGCCGACCTGGATCTGGAACGAGTCGCAGTCGATCAGGATCACGCGGCTGTCGGCACCGACCAGCACATTGCCCTGGTTCACATCGCCGAGCACATGGCCGTGCTCGTGCAGGGTCGCGAACGCGGCGGCGATGTTGCGTGCGACGAACACCAGGAAATCGAAACGCGCCTGCGGAAACGATTCGCGCCGCTGCGCCGGGCTGTACAACATGTGGATCGGCAGCCGCCCTTCGATGCGCTGCATGGTGAAGCCGATCACCGGGCCGTTTTCGCCCAGATGCAGCGTCTCCTCGGGCCAGGCCGCGTAGTTGCGCAAGGGCGAGTCGATGGCCTCCGCCATCAACCGCAGCTTCTGCTGCTTCGCCGCGTCCGGTGCCTGGTGATAGCGCTTCGCCACCCAGTCCGGGTGCGAGGGCAACTCATGCACCACGCCCTCGCCACCGCGGCCGAGTTCGCGGCCGAGGTGAATCGGCTGACCCTGCGCATCGTGCACGGCCGCCACCATCAGATCCTCCGCCCGGTCAGGCCATTCCAGCGATTGAACTCGGCACGCGCCATCGTTTCCAGCTCCATTCGCCGTTCTTGTAGTTGTCGCAAGAGGCCGTCATCTGCGAGCGGTCGCCGCAACTCCTGATACACCGACTGAAGCTCCTGCTCCAGCTTGCGTCGCTTGCTTTCTCGTTCTCGCTCCCGCTCCGCTTCAACCATTTCCGGCCCACGACGAGCCCGCTGCCGACGCTGATAACCACAAGCAAGCACGTTCCGCCACTGCAGCAGCACACGGAACGTCGCGTCGGACAAGACCTGCAACTGCGCCAGTGTGCTTGTGTCGAAGTGAGCTGCTGGCCGGGTATCGGGAACCGCTCTCGGGCTCGAACGCTGCAAGAATGCTAACGCCACAACGGTGGAATCCGGGACGTCGTCTACTGCGGCCTGCTGGCGCGCGACTCTCAGCGCTGAAAGTCGTTCGGAAACGGCAGCAGACCGCCCAGTCCGACGCATACCCGATGTTGTTCGATCAGATTGGAAGTCAGCATTGCCAGAACTTCCATCTCCGCGCTCGTTGGCTCAGCGTCCGGTGAGGCGGCATGCCGCATCGCCTCCAACGCGCGCCGCAACCGATGCTCGATAGCCGCGGCGGTGACCTCGCGACGACGACGGAATTCATTGACGTCTGCTCGCTGCAGACGCCGCTGCCGGTGATAGCTGCGGGCCAACTCGTCGCGCCAGGACGCCAGGGCACGCATGCCCTCGGTCATCGGCACACCAAGCTTCTCGAGCCGTCGATTGTCGACATCGGCAGCAGTTTCGATACCTGCACTGCGCAGCCGCGATCGCTCCACGGCCGTCAATCGCGCATCCACCCACAACGCGATCTGCTTTCGCTGCAGCAATTGCCGCAACGGATCGCCAGTCTCAAGTGTGAACTTCGCCAACTCCAGCGCTTCGCTTTCGTTGAACGATTCCCAGTCGGCAAGTGCCGACCTCCACTCGCGGGTCGCGGCCTCCCCACGACGATCGTTCAAGTCGCGGACCATCACCGCAAAACGCAGCTGGGTTCGCATGAATTCTCCATGCGCGGATGCATAACGCCGATCCCTGCGCTTCTGCACGGACACCGCCGCCTCCGGAATCCCTACCGAGGCCGCTACCGTGGCGAAGCCCAACGTTGCCAGCGCCGCAATTCCCAAGGCAGCTCCCGAGATCGCGGCCACGCCGCCGAGAAGGGTCGAGACGGTCCAGCCGATCACGCCCGCGGTCCGTGCCGAAGCCTCGCCGCTTCCTGGTGGCCTCAGCGCGCCGAGATCCGGAGGCCTGATTCGTGCGGGCAGCGAGATCTTCGCGAACTCGCTTTCCAGCGCCGCGACCACGAGTGCTCGCGTCGTTGGCGCCAACCGCGCTATCACTGGCTTCGGTCTCTCGCCGAAGAGTAGGACGCGCCCCGTTTCCAACCCGCACCACACACACTCGCCAATCACGCCGGCGTGAACATGCAGCGGATTCTTCGCGCAGGCCCGCAGCTGCGCGCGCAGCGCGTCGAGTGCGCCGACCCACTGCGTTGCCGTGGGGCGCGCAGCGACGCCACATTCGGTGAACGCCTGCTCGAACAGCGCGACGATCGCGGGCGGCAGGCTTTCGATCGGGACCGACTTCGGGGGTGGCGCGATCAATCGTTGGGCGGCGTCTTTCGCGTAGGCGTAGCGGAAATCGCGGATGTCGGCCTCAAGCGATTCACCGATGTGGTCGGCCAGCGGCACGCCGGAATACGGATGCCGCCCGCCCATCAGCAGGTGGAAGATCAGGAGTGCGAGGCCGAAGCCATCGTGGTTCGGCGTGCGCGTGATGTCCTCGAAACTCGCGATCGATTGCAGCTCCGGCGGGGTGAAATGCGCGACGCCGACTTCGCAACGATGCAGTGCGTCGCCGACCTGGATCTGGAACGAGTCGCAGTCGATCAGGATCACGCGGCTGTCGGCACCGACCAGCACATTGCCCTGGTTCACATCGCCGAGCACATGGCCGTGCTCGTGCAGGGTCGCGAACGCGGCGGCGATGTTGCGTGCGACGAACACCAGGAAATCGAAACGCGCCTGCGGGAACGACTCGCGCCGCTGCGCCGGGCTGTACAACATGTGGATCGGCAGCCGACCCTCGATGCGCTGCATGGTGAAGCCGATCACCGGACCGTTTTCGCCCAGATGCAGCGTCTCCTCCGGCCAGGCCGCGTAGTTGCGCAAGGGCGAGTCGATGGCCTCCGCCATCAACCGCAGCTTCTGCTGCTTCGCCGCGTCCGGTGCCTGGTGATAGCGCTTCGCCACCCAGTCCGGGTGCGAGGGCAACTCGTGCACCACGCCCTCGCCACCGCGGCCGAGTTCGCGGCCGAGGTGAAGCGATTCACCGCGCGCGTTGTGCAGTGTGTGCATCGATGCCGGACTCAGGCCGCGCGCAACGCGAGCACCAGGGTCTTGTCGTCGTCGGTACGTTCATTCACCGCCGGCGATGACAGAAAGCGCGCCAGCGCTTCGTCGATCTGATCCTGCTGCGCGGCGCTTGCTGCCGCCAGCGTCTTGAAGAAGGGTGCGAAGAACGGCAGGTGCGGCGACTGGTCGGCTGCATTCAAGGCCAGCCGCTGCAGGCCATCGGAGAACAGCGCGATGCGCGAGACCGCTCCGAACTCGGCCACGACCAGACGCTCGGGCGCGTCCTCGTCGCTGAGGAAATACGTCATGTTCGCGTACTCACCGGACATCGGGACCAGCGCCAGCGCCAGCGACTGCTCGTCGCCGAGCACGATCGCGCCATCACCGATCTGGAACACCAGCGTCTGCCCGGGCTGCGCGATCAGGCCAAGAAACGTGCAGGCGAATTCGCGCAAGGGCTGTCCACGCTCACGCGCCAGCGCAACCAGCGCCGAACGCACATGCGCCACCAGTGCACGCGCGAACTCGGCATCGAACAACGCATCGTCGAGCAGCGCCTCCTCGAGCGTGTATTCGGCTGCCGCGCGCACCGCGAGTGTCGCCCCGGCGTCGCTGCTGGCCGCGCTGCCGGCGCCGTCGGCAACGAAGGCCATCAGCAGCTTGCCGCCGGCGAGCAGCGGGAACGCCTCGACATGGTAGGCGTCCTGGCACGGCGTCTGCTGCAGCGCGTGCGACGTTCCGGTCGCCGCGGCGCCGGCAAATACCCAGCTCACACCGAGGCCCAACCCGACGGCGCTTCGAGCCGGAACTCGGTGCCCGGGGTCGAACGCGACACCGAGCGCAACGAACTCGACAACCAACTGAACAACTCGCGAAACCGCAGACCCTGCAATGCCAACGGCGTGCGCTTGCTGATCTTCGCCAGCACCTGGTGGTTGGCGCCCTGCACGCCGATCGGGAAAAACGCGAAGGCCTTGCCGTGCTCGCCGTCGTGCACCAGCTGCGCCGCCTTTGCCCAGTGGTCGGTCGGCGCGCCGTCAGTGATCAGGAAAATCCACGGTCGGTAGTAGGAGATGCCGTTGGCGCGATACTCGGCCTTGCGCCCGCGCACCAGCTCGATCGCGAGTTCGATCGCGCTGCCCATCGGCGTATCGCCCTGGGCTTCGAGCTGTGGCGGCGTGAATGACGCCGCCGACTCGAAGCCCTGCTCGACCCTGACCGGCCCGAAGGTGACGATGCCGACCTCGACCCGCTTCATCGCCAGCGGGTCCATGCGCAGTTCATCGCGCAGCACAGCCAAGCCGGCATTCAGTTCATCGATGCGCGCACCGGCCATCGAGGCGGAGGTGTCGAGCACCAGCAGGCAAGGACAACGCGGCTCGGGGTTGCTGGCGAACTCGGTGGTCTCGAAAACGATCTGGTCGGTCATGCGCGGCGTGGTCCGTGGACAAGACGTGAAGTCTAGCCAGAGCCGCGGCTCGCCACCGGCGTCGGTTGTGACCATGGGCATATGCTGCCGGGGCCAGGACCCGCCATGATGGCGGTGTTATATCCAACCAACACACCTGTGGAACCCGCCTCATGCTGACGATTCGCAACCTGTCCAAGACCTATCCGAATGGCGTGCAGGCGCTGAAGTCGGTCACGCTCGACATCCCCAATGGCATGTTCGGCCTGCTCGGCCCGAACGGCGCCGGCAAGTCCAGCCTGATGCGCACGCTGGCGACCTTGCAGGAGGCGGACAGCGGCGAGGCGAGGCTCGACGAGATCGACCTGCTGCGCGACAAGGACGCGGTGCGCCGCGTGCTCGGCTATCTGCCGCAGGACTTCGGCGTCTATCCGAAAGTCAGTGCGCTCGACCTGCTCGATCATTTCGCCGCACTGAAAGGCTATGTGCACAAGCGCGAGCGCAAGGAAGTGGTCGAGGGCCTGCTGCAGCAGGTGAATCTGTGGAACGTGCGCAAGCTGAAGCTCGGCGGATTCTCCGGCGGCATGCGCCAGCGCTTCGGCATCGCGCAGGCGCTGATCGGTTCGCCGCGGCTGGTGATCGTCGATGAGCCCACCGCCGGCCTCGACCCCGAGGAACGCAACCGTTTCCTGAACCTGCTCGCCGAGATCGGCGAGAACGTGGTGGTGATCCTGTCCACCCACATCGTCGAGGATGTGACCGACCTGTGCCCGCGCATGGCGATCATCAACCAGGGCCAGGTGCTGCTCACCGGCGAGCCACTGGAAGCGATCCGTTCGCTCGAAGGCCGCGTCTGGAAGAAGGTGGTCAGCAAGGAGGAGTTGCCCGCGGTGCAGGCGCGCCTGACCGTATTGTCGACGCGACTGGTCGCCGGTCGCCCGCTGGTGCACGTGTTGTCCGACGCCCAGCCGGAAGCCGGTTTCGAACGCGTCGAGCCCGGGCTCGAGGATGTCTATTTCGGCCAACTCACGCGCCACCGCGCCGCGATCGCGGCCTGAGGACGCGACCATGTTCAGCGAATTCCTAAAGTTCGACCTACGCTTCCAGGTACGCGCACCGCTGCTGTGGATCGGCATCGCCGTGTTCGCCCTGTCCGCGTTCGTCGCCACCAGTTCTGATGCGGTACAGATCGGCGGCTCAATCGGCAACGTGAATCGCAATGCACCCCTTGTGATCCTGCAGTTCCTGAATTCGTTCACCATCCTCGGCCTGTTCATCTCCGGAGCCTTCGTCGGCGGCACCCTGCTGCGCGACTTCGAGATGGGCACGTCCGAACTGTTCTTCTCCAAGCCGATCGGCGCGCGCGCCTATCTGCTCGGTCGCTTCAGCGCCGGCGTGATCGTGTCCGTGCTGATTTACCTCGGGGTTGCGTTGGCGATGATGCTTGGGGCCGCCATGCCCTGGATCGACCCGGCCCGACTCGGTCCATTCCAGCTCTCGCCCTTCGTGTACGGGCTGTGCGTATTCGTGCTGCCGAACCTGATCTTTACCAGCGCCCTGATCATGCTGTTTGCGGCCACGATGCGCTCGATGCTCGGCGTCTACCTCGCGATCATGGCCTTCCTGGTGCTCTCGGGTGTGGCCGGATCGTATGCGCGCGATCTCGACAACCTGTGGGCGGCAGCGCTGACCGACCCGTTCGGCGCGCGCGCGCTCGACCTGACCACGCGCTACTGGACCGCAGAGGACCGCAACACCCTGCTACCGGAACTGGCCGGCTACATCCTCGCCAACCGTGCCCTGTGGCTGAGCCTTTCCGCCGCGTTGATCGCGACGACCCTGTCGGTGTTCAAGGCGCAGCGTGCCGGCACCAGCGCGCGCAAGCCCTGGTTCGGCAAGCGTGCCGGCGTGATGCCGGTCGAAGCCGCACCGACCACGACGCGTACGCCGCGTCTCACTGCGGCGCCGGCAGCGAGCGGATTCGCCTCTGCCTTCCGCCAGTACCTGAAACAGACGCGCTTCGACACCGTGCACGTGCTGTTCTCGGTGCCGTTCCTGGTCATGGTCGCGTTCGGGCTCCTGAATCTTGTCTTCGCCCTGGATGCGACCGGGCCGATGTACGACACGCCGCTGCACCCGGTCACCGCACAGATGCTCGAAGCGATCCAGGGTTCCTACACCTGGCTGCTGATGTTCGTGGTGATGTTCTACGGTGGCGAACTGATCTGGCGCGAGCGCAGCGCCCGACTCGACGGCGTCACCGATGCCTTCCCGGTGCCGAACTGGGTGCCGCTCGCGGCCAAGGCGACGACACTGGTCGCGGTGGTTGCGATTTTCATGCTCGTCGGCGCGCTCTGGTGCATGGGCTACCAGTTGCTCAAGGGTCACCACGCGCTGGAGCCGCTGCTGTACCTGAAGGGTCTGTCACTGGCCGCGGCCCGTTTCATCCTTGTCGGCTGGCTGGCGATCGTGTTCCAGGTGCTGTGCAACCAGAAGTTCGTCGGCTACCTCGCGACCATCGGCATCCTGGTGTCGTGGATGGTGCTCGGCACGCTTGACTTCGACCACAACCTGGTCGCATTTGCGCAGGCGCCGGCGACGCCGTATTCGGACATGAACGGCTACGGCCATTTCATTACCGGCTGGGCCTGGTTCATCGGCTATTGGACGCTGTTCACGCTGTGCGCCCTGCTGGTTGCAGCCGCGTTCTGGGTGCGCGGCACGCCCGAGCCACTGCGCACCCGTGCCGCAGTCGCGAAGTTGCGTCTTGCCGGCCGGCCCGGCGCGCTGCTCGCCAGTGGTGTGGTCACCACCCTCGTGGTGAGCGCCTGGATCCTCTACAACACGACGGTGCTCAATCCCTATCGCGCCAGCGACACCGCGCTCGATCTGCAGACCGGCTACGAAAAGACCTGGCGCCCGACCGAGGGACTGGTGCAGCCACGCATCATCGCCACCGACAACACCGTGCAGATTTACCCGAAACAACGCCGCGTCACCATCGACGGCAAGTACCGGATGAAGAACAAGTCGGCACAGGCCATCGGCGAACTGCACGTGTACCTGGACCCGGACTTCAAGGACGCCACGTTCAGCGTTCCCGGCGCCAGCCTGAAGCGGCACGACGAAGTCAACGGCATGCGCGTCTATGCCTTTACGACGCCGCTGGCACCCGCGGCCGAGTTCGACTTCGGCTTCACGATCGATGCGCGCAACGAGGGCTTCACCAACAACGGCACCCCGGGGCGGGTGCACCACAACGGCAGCTTCTTCGACAACCTCGGCTATTTCCCGCAGTTCGGTTACCAGCGCGGGCTCGAGATCGCGGACCGCAATGAGCGGCGCGAACGCGAACTCGGCGCCCCGCGGCGCATGCCGAAGTTGGAGACGGCGCCGCGTACCGAGACCTATCTGAGCGACGACTCCGACTGGATCGACTTCAAGAGCACGGTGTGCACCAGCCCCGACCAGATCGCGATGGCGCCGGGCTACCTGCAGCGCGAGTGGACGGCAAACGGCCGCCGCTGCTTCCGCTACGAGATGGATGCACCGATCCTCGGCTTCTGGGCCTACATGAGCGCCGGCTGGCAGGTGAAGAAGGACCGCTGGAACGATGTCGCGATCGAGGTCTACTACGACAGCAAGCACCCGTACAACGTCGATCGCATGATCGAGGCGACGAAGAAGTCGCTCGACTACTTCACCGCGAACTTCGGGCCCTACCAGCACCGCCAGTTCCGCATCCTCGAGTTCCCCGGCTACGCCAGCTTCGCGCAAGCGTTCCCGAACACGATTCCGTTCTCGGAGGCGATCGGGTTCATCGCCAATGTCGATGACGAGGACGCGATCGACTACGTGTTCTACGTGACCGCGCACGAACTCGCGCATCAGTGGTGGGCGCACCAGGTGATGGGCGCCGATGCCCAAGGCTCGACCCTGATGAGCGAGACCATGGCGCAGTATTCGGCACTGATGGTGATGGAGCAGGAATACGGGGCGCACAAGATGCGCAAGTTCCTCAAGCATGAACTCGACAGCTATCTGCGTGGCCGCGGTGGCGAGATCATCGAGGAGTTGCCGCTCGACCACGTCGAGTCGAGCCAGGGCTACGTGCATTACCGCAAGGGCTCGCTGGTGATGTACCGACTCAAGGACGAGATCGGCGCGGAAGCGATCAACCGCGCGCTTCGCAACTACATCGCCAAGGTGAAGTTCCAGGAGCCGCCGTACACGGTGTCGACCGAACTGATCGCCGAGTTCCGCGCGGTGGCGCCGCCGGAGAAGCAGCAACTGATCACCGACCTGTTCGAGCGCATCAGCTTCTACGACAACCGCGCCGAGGAAGTGAGCGCGAAGAAGCTCGACAACGGCAAGTTTGAGGTGACGATCGCGTGGAAGGCGGCGAAGAAGCTGTCCGATGGCATCGGCAAGGAAAGCGATCTGGCACTGACCGACGACATCGACATCGGCGTCTTCGCGCGGCCCGAGGGCGGCGAGGAGAAAGACGAGAAGGTGCTGTACCTGCAGAAGCACCGCATCGACCGGAGCGAGGGCAAATTCACCGTCGTTGTGGATGAGTTGCCCTACGACGCCGGCATCGATCCCTTGAACAAGCTCATCGACCGCGTCTCCAGCGACAACCGCAAACGGGTGGTGGTCGAGGAGTGAGCGGGAGGGGGTGCGCTCTTCACACCGCGCCAATTCCCAGCACGCCCCTGTTCTGCTTCGATGCCCGTCCACCCATGCAATGGAGAACCGCCATGCTTACCCTCTACTACTCGCCCGGCGCCGCCAGCCTGTGCGTGCACCAGATGCTGATCGAGCTCGGCGCCGAGCATCGGCTCGAACGGCTGGATCTGCAGGCCGGCGCGCAGAAATCGCCCGAGTACCTGAAGCTCAATGCCGGCGGCGTGGTGCCCACGCTGCTGATCGACGGCGAGCCGATGGTCGAGTCGAGTGCGATCCTGATGTGGCTCGCCGAGCAGGACCCGCAGTCGCGCTTCGTGCCGGGCGAGGGCGCACGCGCGCGGCGCGAGTACCTGCAGTGGTTCCTGTTGCTCGCCAACGGGCTGCAGCCCACGTTCCGGCACTGGTTCTATGCGCAGGAGGTCGCCGGCGAAGCGCAGGCCGAGGCGATCAAGACCTTCGCCCGCGGCCGCATCGAGGCGTTCTGGGAGCGCGTCGACCGTCATCTCGGCGAACGCGGCCCCTACCTTTGCGGCGCGCAGTTGACCGCGGTCGACTTCTTCCTGTTCATGCTCTGCCGCTGGTCGCGCAACATGCCCAGGCCTGCCACCGAATGGCCCTACCTCGCGATGTTCGTCGCATCGATGAAGTCGCGACCTTCGTTCAAGACCCTGTACGAGCGCGAAGGCCTGACCGAGTGGGCCTGATGCCGGACGGGCACGCGCTCAGTCCGCGTGCGGGCGCCAGATGTCGATGGCGAACTCGGGTTCGTAGGGCGGAACGTTGCACTCGATGACGTCGCCCGGTGCGATCTGCAGGGTGGCACCGACGACATCGGCGTACACCGGCAGTGCGTTGATCTTGCGATCGACCAGCACCGCAACATGCGCCGACAGCGGTTCGTGGCGGCGCACCCATTCGAGCACGCGGAACACCGAATGACCCTGGTAGAGCACGTCGTCGACGATGACCACGCGCTTGCCCGAGAACTTTACTTCGGCCTGCTGCGGCGTCTCGGTCAGCGCGGTGTCCGGGTGCAGCAGGGTCAAGTCGTCGCCGTAGCGCTTGACCTTGAGCTCGGTGCGCTCGATCGCCAGCTGCGGGCGCAGCTTCGCCAGTCGCTCGTGCAGCATCGCCGCCAGCGGCGCACCGCGGCGCAATACCCCGACCAGCACCACCGGGTGCGCGTCGAGCCGCATCGACAGCTGCCGCGCCATGCGTTCCATGACGACGTCGAGGTCTTGCGTGGTGTAGGCGCGGAAGCGTTGTTCGGTCATAGTGGGGGACTCGCGGGTGGTTTGGGAATCGGCTCCGGCCGGAGCCAGAGCCACAGGCCGGTGAGGGACATGATGCCGGTGCCGGTGGCGGCCATCCACCATTTCGGCGCGGTCAGGAACATGATCACGGCGCAGGCCAGCATTGACGCGGTCGCCGCCCACTTGGCTTTGCGGCTGACCGCACCGGTGGCTTCCCAGTCGCGGATCATCGGACCAAACAGCGCGTGCGCGTGCAGCCAGTCATGCAGCCGCCGCGAACCTCGCGCGGCCGCCCAGGCAGAGAGCAGGATGAAGGGTGTGGTCGGCAGGCCGGGCAGGACGACGCCGATCAGGCCGAGCAGAAGCATCGCCCAGGCGAAGACGAGATAGGCCCAGCGCGGGATCAGCGGATGCGGTTTCACGGCCGCCGAGCTTAGCGGCTCGACCGCCTCGACAGCCACGCTCGATCGAGTCCGGCGTGCTTCCGGCAAAGCGCGTGTCGACGACCTGCGGCAGGCATTGGCCGGGGGACTGTGACCCACGGCAGGCCGTCGACACGCCGGGCCTTCGCCATCCTGGCGGGCGATCCCGTGTACCCGATGCACTCCGGCATCCGTTTCCGACCGGGCCACGCTGAGCCCGGGGTCCATGTTCTTGCCACGCTCAGGCGGCGGCAGCGTGCTCGTAGTCGGCTTCGAGCCATCCCCACAGCGCCAGTTCGGCGGCGTCGTCCATCGGGATGCGCAAGGCGACGGTGCGCACGTCGCCAATTTGCAGCGCCGGCCCGAAGCGTTCGGTCTTGAGCCCGAGGTTGCGGATCAGGCGCTCGACGCCGACGCTGGTGACGGTGACGATTTCGCGGATGCCGTTGCGGCGCACGAAGCGCAACATCTCGCGGATCATCGCCACCGGGGTTTCGTTCATGCCGAAGCTGGCGCCGTTCTCATGGCGCGCGACCGCGAAGCGGCTGGCTTCCCAGACGTCGGGCTGGCTTGGCGCCGGCTGCCCGTGCAGCAACTCCGGGAACACGTCCTTGAGCATGTACGGGCCGGTAGTCGGCAGCAGCCGCCAGCTGCCGGTGGCGCTGCGCGGGTCTTCGGGATGGCGGGCGACGATGTAGGTCGGTTCGAGGCGGTCGAACCAGTCGCGTTCCTTGCCGTTGTGGCTCTCGACCTTCCATTGCAGACGCTCGGCGAACATCGCGTGGCGCAGTGCGTACATGCTGTCGAGCAGCGGGGCGGAGATGTTTCTCCAGGTGGGCCGACCAATCAGGATCTCTTGCATGGCAATCGCTCCGGCGGGGTAAGGCACGGAGCAATCACAGCGTCAAGCTGACATTTCCAACAGCTGTCAGAACTGACAGGTTGACACGTTTGGCGAGCGGGAATGGAGCGGGAATCGTGGCCCTGCGGGAACCGGGATCAGTCGAGCAGGCCGAGCACCATGGCCTTGGCCACCGCCTGCTGGCGGGTGGCAACGCCGAGCTTGGAACAGGCATTGCGCAGATGGAAGATCACGGTGCGCTCGGTGATCACGAGCAGGTGCGCGATGTCCCAGCTGGTCTTGCCTTCCGCGGCCCACTTCAGGCATTCGCGTTCGCGCGCAGTGAGCGCGCGGATGTCGCGCATGCGATCCCCGAACATCAGCGCCGACGCCGCCTGGTGCACGTAGCTGGCGAGCAGCGTCGCCTCGGCGCAGACGCTGGACTGGGTGATCGGATGATTCGGGTCGGCGGCGGCGTAGGACATCATCCCGAACACGCAGCCGAGCCCGTGCAAGGGCACGCTCAGGCCTTTGGCCAGGCCGAAGTCGCGCGCTTCGCGGACGATGCGCCGACCGAGCGCATCGGGTCGCATCGACGCTCCCGGCGCGCGCGCAAGGTCGTCCCAAAGGGTCGGCACCACGTGCGTGCGCGAGTAGTGCACGGTCGGGTCGCGAAAGGTGTAGCCGGCCTCCAGGTAGTGCTCGCGCCAGTCGTCCGGGTAACCGTTGAGCACGAACTGTTCGCTGCGCGTCGGCGTCACCGCCACCAGCGCGCCGTAGATCCAGTGCGCGAAGCCGAGATCGCGCGCGACCGCGTCAATGGAGTGAGTGAGCGCATCGACGCTGTCGGCAGCGACGATGCGCTCGAGCATGTCGGTGTTGACCATCGCTCGGGCCGGTCTGAGTGCGCGCGGATTCATGTCGACCCGATGCTACCGCCATGGTTTGTGACGACAATAGCAACATCCGTAGCGTGAGCCCGATGCGCAAGATCCTCCACATCGACATGGACGCCTTCTACGCCGCGGTCGAGCAGCGCGACGACCCGGCGCTTCGCGGCCGGCCGGTAGTGGTGGCCTGGAAGGGCGCGCGCTCGGTGGTCTGCGCCGCCAGCTACGAAGCGCGCCAGTTCGGGGTGCGCTCGGCGATGCCGGCGCTGCGCGCCGAGCGGTTGTGCCCGGACGCGGTGTTCGTGCCACCGGACTTCGGCCGCTACAAGGCCGCCTCGCGGCAGATCCGCACGATCTTCGCGCGCCACACCGACCTGATCGAGCCGCTGGCGCTGGACGAGGCCTATCTCGACGTCAGCGTGAACAAGCTCGGCATCGGCAGCGCCACCGCCGTCGCGCAGGCGATCCGCGCCGAGATCCGCGCCGAGACCGGCCTGACTGCTTCCGCGGGAGTCGCGCCGAACAAGTTCATCGCCAAGATCGCCTCCGACTGGAACAAGCCCGATGGCCTGTTCGTGGTGCGCCCGGAGCAGGTGCTCGACTTCCTCGCACCGCTCGAGGTCGGGCGCATTCCCGGGGTCGGCAAGGTGATGCAGGGCAAGCTCGGCGAACTCGGCATCCACACCATTGCCGACCTGCGCGCGTTCGCGCCGCCGGCACTGCAGGCGCGCTTCGGCCAGTACGGTCGCCGACTGCACGAACTGGCGCACGGCATCGACGAGCAGCCGGTGCGGGCGGAGCAGCCAACTCAGCAGATCTCGGCCGAGGACACCTTCGCCGAGGACGTGGCGCTGGCCGCGACCGGGCCGATGATCGAAGCCCTGGCGGAGCGTGTCTGGCGCGCAGCGGCACGTGAGCCGGACCGAATCGCGAGAACGGTGGTGCTCAAGCTCAAGACGCGAGAGTTCCGCAGCCTGACGCGCAGCCTGACCCCGGGCACCCCGCCCGCCGATGCCGCGACGCTGGCGCGCATCGCGCTCGAACTGCGCGATCGCGTCGGGCTGCCCGCCACGACCCGCTACCGCCTGGTCGGCGTCGGCCTCGGCGGCTTCGTCGATGGCTCGTGCGTCACGTCCCAGCTCTCCCTGTTCGGGGCGGGAGAGTGAGCGCCCTCGGTGTACTAGACTCCGCCGCCGTCGGCCCACACTCGACCCGATCGATTGGAGTTGCGCATGAACTGGAGGGGATGTCTCGCGTCATTGCTGCTGGTGCCTGCTGCGGCCGCCACGCCGCATGTGGCGCTGGAGGAATTGTTCAAGCAAGCCGACGCTTCCGACCTCCCAGGCCTCTACCTGCGACTCGAGTCGCCGCTGGGAATTCAGGAATTTCAGGCGGGTGCCGCCGACCCGGACAGCGGTCGCCGTTTTGCCGCCGAGGCGCCGTTCCGCATCGCCAGCATCACCAAGCTTTTCGTCAATGCGCTGGTGTTGCGGGAGGTTGCGTCGGGTCGCCTGCAACTGGATGCGCCGCTGCAGCGCCACCTGGATGCAGCGGAATACGGCGTGCGACGCAGCAAGCCGGATCTTCAAGCCATCACGCTGCATCACCTGCTCGAGCACAGCAGCGGTCTCTGGGACTTCCGCAGCGACAGCATGACCTTCGGTTTGGCGCAGTCGCTGTTCGATCCACGCAAGCAGTGGTCGCAGCGCGAGTTGATCGGCGACGTCCTGCGCCACCGTCCGTATTTCGCGCCGGGTGCCGAGTATCGCTACAGCAACGCCAATGCGCTGTTGCTGTCTGCGGTGTTGGAAAAACTCCACGGCGTGCCGATCGAGACGCTGCTTCAGCAACAGGCATCGGCGTTGGGCCTCAAGGCCTGGGCGTACGAACGCGAGCCGCGCACGCCCCCCGACCTGCCCCGAGGTTTCACCGGCAAGCCGGCCAGACCCAAGGAAACCACGGACTGGAGCATGGGCGGCCTGCCCGACGCAGCGCTGCAGGCTTCCGCTTCCGATCTCGCACGCTTCATCCGCGCTCTGTTCGAAGACGACACGCTGTTGCCGGCACACACCCGTGCACTCTGGTTGGAACAGGAGGGCAGAGTCGGCGATGGTCCGCAGCGGGCATTGCCGGGCATCCAGCTGTTCGCGGGCGCGGGGCTGATCCGGACGTACTGGTACAACGGCAAGGCGTTCGGCTACAAGAGTTGGGTCGCCTATCAGCCGGAGCTTGAACGCAGCGCGGTGCTGTTCATGACCAGTACGCGCGAAGGCGACGAGCGCTGGTTCAACCAGGTCCTCGGGAAAGTGGTGCGCGACGCGCGTGCTCAACCGTCGAACCCGCCGTGACCAGCCCATTCCAGGCGACACGCCAGTCGGCGCGTGGCGACGGGCCTCGGCGGCTTCGTCGAGCGCACAAGGTTCACGATTCAGCCGGGACTGTTTGCGTCCGACTGATTAGGCTGGCTCCGCCAATTGGGAGCCCCCATGTCGACCATCCAGAACGTCAAGTTCACCGAAATCGAATTGCGCGATCTGTTCGCCGGCCAGGCGCTGGCCGGCATGTTGCCGAAGGGCAAGGAACCCGGCGTGCTGCCGAAAAGTCCCGACCAGCTGGCCGAACTCGCCTACGAATACGCCGACGCGCTGATGCGCGCACGCGCGAAACGACCATAGCCGAAATCGCCCTCAGGGCGCCGGCACCGCTTCGCTGAACTCGAGCCAGGACCAGGGAATGCGCCGCACCTGACCGTCGCTCGCGACCAGCCAGGATGCGCTCGCCGGCTGCACTGCCGCCGCCGAAATCGCACCCAGCGCTGTGCGTTGCACGACGTGCGAGGCGAACGCCAAATTGCCGCTCGCGTCGCGGCTCAAGCGCTGCTGCAAGACCACGCCGCTGCCGGCGACGAAGACGCTGTCGTCGCCGCTGCCGGCGCTGAGCGCGAGCAGGTCGAGGTCGAAGTCCGGCATCGCGCGCAGCGCCGATCGCTCCAGGTCCCAGGCATAGAGCCGGGTCGGCGCCGTAGTCAGCAACACCACCGCGCGTGCTCCCGGAACGTGCTGCAGGCGATAGCCACCGCTGCCCGAGACCGCAAAAGTCTGCGCGCGCCACTGCTCGCCGTCGCGTTGCAGATGCACGAATTGGTGGTTCCAGCTGCCTATGAGCGCCTGCTGCTGGCTGGCGTCGAACCACAGCGCATGCAGCGAGAGCTTGCTGCCGGTGAGCGCGCGCACGTCGATGCTCTCCAGCAGTTCCAGGTCAGGCCAGCGCCAGCGCTTGAGACTGCCATCGGAACTGCTCGACCACAGCGCGCCTTCGTCGGCCGCAAGCCACAACTGGTTGACCAGGAACTCGTGGCCACGCGTGCGCCAGCGCAGCTCGAGTTGCGGCTGGCGCCAGACGGCGACGGTGCGGTCGTCGGAAGCGGTGGCGAGCGCTTCCTTGCCGAGCGCGATCGCGCTGATGCCGGCATCGTGCACACGCAGCGAATGCGCCGTTCCGCCCTGCAGCTGCCACAGATCGCCGCTGGCGGTGCCGGCGTACGCCTGCTCGGCATTGGCCTGCAAGTCCCAGACTTCGCCGATCGGCTCCGCGTTCAGCGCCTCCGGCACGGCGCCGGCGAAACGCAATTCGACCAGTTCCCCGCCCTCGGGCTCGCCCAGCCAGACGCGCCCGGATGCCGCGACCAGGCGCGGCAGGATCGCGGCGTTGGCGCCGGCCGGCATCGGCCAAGCCAGGCGCTGGCGTTCACCGTCGCGCCACAGCAGCAGGCTGTGCTCGGCGCGCAGCAGCAAGCTGGGGCCATCCGCCAGCCACAGCGCGGCGTAGCAGGCGACCGGCACTTCGATGCGGCGCGGCGGCGCGTCGTTGCCGACGCGAAACAACTCGACTTGCGGCGAGAAACCGCAGACGGCGATGTCGCCACTGGCCTCGTTCCAGGCCAGATCGTGGATGCGCACCGAACCGCGCGGCGACGACCACAGCACCCGATCCTGGCGCGGATCGAGCAGCACCAGCTCGAACGGCGCCGACAGCGCCAACAGCAGCGCGTCGCGACCGATGCGCGCGAGCTGCACGCGCTCGCGCGGCACGCTGGCAAGCGTGTGGTCCACGCCTTCGGCATGGAAGCGCAGGGCTTTTCCATCGTCGAACAGGAACGCCTGCGCGCGCGCATCCACCGCGATCACCTCCGCGTCCGCGGGCAGTGTGCCGATGGCGCGCTCGCCATTGCCGCGCGGATCGCGTTCGAGCAGTTGTCCCTGGGTCTGCACCACCAAGCCGCCACCGGCAGCGACAGCGACCACGCGCTCGCCCGGCACCGCAGGCTGGCGCACCGCCGTGGCATCGGCCGCGAGCGGCTGCTGGTACACACCGCCGCCGGTGACCAGCACCGCGCCAAGCTCGCCGACGCCGAGCAACGCGCCCGCATCCGCCGGCGTGTGCAGGCGCAGCCCGGGCGCGAGTGACAGCTCGGCGGGCGCTGAATCGTCTGCGCTCGTTGCCGAAGTTGCGTTTGGTGCGGGAGGCGTCGCAGGCGCCGTTCGCAGCAGCCACAACGTCACCAGGGTCGACGACAGCAGTAACGGCGCCAGCAGCCATGTCGACCGCCGGCGCGACGGCGTTGCGCCGGGCGCGGCCAGCTGCGGTTCCGCCGGCGCTGGCAACGGAGTCGTCGCTGCATGCGGCATCGGCGTGGTCGGTGCGGGCGTTGTCGCGGCATCGAAGCGCGCCGCCACCAATGCCGACTCGACCCGCACCACGTCGAGCCAGGCGCGGTCATCGGCACCGGCGAGTTCGCGCAACGTCTGCGCCAGCACGAGCACGTCGGCGTGGCGAGCGGTCGGCTCGAAGGCGGTGGCACGCTGCAGCAACGCGGTCACTGCGCCCGGCAGGCCGAGTCCGGCGAGCGGCTCCAGGGTGCGCTCCTGCACCGCGGCATGCAGCATCTGCGTGACCGACTGGCCGTGGCGCAGCGGCCGCCCGAGCAGGCACTCGGCCACGATCAGCGCCAGTGCGTACTGGTCGGTGGCCGGCCCGACCTCTTCGCCGCCAAGCTGCTCGGGCGTCAGATACAACGGCGTGCCCATGACCATGCCGGTGCTGGTCAGGCGACCGGCGCGCTCGTCCTGGTCCAGTTGCTTGGCGATGCCGAAGTCGAGCAGCTTGGGCACGATTGCGTCGCCCTCGATGGCGAGGAAGATGTTGTCGGGCTTCAGGTCTCGATGCACCACGCGATGCTCGTGCGCATGCGCCAGTGCCCGCGCGATGTCGCCGACCACGCCGGCGATCTCGGCCAGACTCAGTGGCCGCCGCAGGGCCGCGAGCGCACGCGCCAGCGTGCAGCCGCGCAGTCGCTCCATCGCATAGAACGGCACACCCTCCGGGCTCACGTCGAAATCGAGCACCTCGACGATGTGACGGTGTTCGAGCGTCGCGAGCAGCCGCGCCTCGCGCCGGAAGCGCTCCAGGAACTCGGCCTCATCAAGACTCGGCAGCAACAATTTCAGCGCCACCCGTCGCGCCAACCCGAGGTGCTCGGCGAGATAGACGATGCCCATGCCACCGGCGCCGATCACGTCGAGCAGCCGGTAACGCCCGAACTCGCGACCGATCAAGGCGCGCGCATCATCGATGCGGATGCCGCCGCCGCAACGGGCGCAGCGCGACTGCCCCGGAGCGGAGAGGCGACCACAGTCGATGCAGAGTCGAAGTTCCATGCGCAGGCTCTCCGTGCCCGATGGTATTCACAAGCGCCGCGCACCGCGACTTTGCCGTGAACTTTTCCGGCCAGCGCGCGTCACTGCTACGCTTGCGCATCGTTTGCGATCTGCCATGTCCGCCACCCTCGCGTCCTACGCCCGCCATCCCTGGTCCAAGCCGATCGCCGCCGTGGTCAACGCCCTGCTGGCCGCGTTGCTGGTGTGGTTGTTGACGCGCTTCCTGTGGTTGACGCTGGACTGGAATGCGCCGCTGCCAAGCGCCGGGCCAGCGTCGGCGGCGCCGGCAACATTGTCCGCGCCGGCACCCTCACTGGCGCGCTGGCATCTGTTCGGCGCCGCACTGCTCGCGCCCGACCAGCGTGACTTGGCCAGTGCGCCGGAAACCAGCTTGCCGATCGACCTGCGCGGCGTGCTCGCCGGCCCGGACCCCAAGCGCGGGCGTGCCTTCATCGTCGATGCCAGCGGCGAGCGCGGGTTCAACGTTGGCCAGGAAGTCGCGCCGGGTGTCACCCTCGATGCGGTCTACGCCGACCGCGTCGCTCTGTCGCGCGGAGGCCGCATCGAAGTGCTGAAGCTGCGCGGCAACGATGCCGCCAAGCCGGCGGCAGCGAATGCACCCGCCGCGCCGGTGGCGATCACGCCCTTCGCCGCGACACCGCTGCAGCCGCCGGCGAAAGGCGGCGCCGCGATCGACCGCAACCTGTTCGGTCAGGTCAGCGCGCAGAACCTGCCGCTGGTCGGTGTCGACATGGACAAGGTCAAGCAGCAACTCGGCGTTGATCCCGCCGAGCTCGCCAACCAGATCACGCCAATGCCGGTGATGGAAGACGGCAAGTTCGTTGGTGTGCGCCTCAATGGCGGCCAGCATGCGGCGGCGCTGAACCAGCTCGGCCTGCAGCCCGAGGACATCGTCACCGCAGTCAATGGCGTCTCGGTCACCGATCCTTCGCGCATCGGCCCGGCGATCTCGGCGCTGTCCACCGCGGCACGCATCGAAGTGACCGTGCGCCGCAATGGCAAACCGCAAACCCTGACCGTCGACATTCCCCGCTGATCCCGACCGGAGTATTCATGAGCCCACGCCCGCTGGCCCTGCTGATCGCCCTCGCCATCGCCGCGCCGCTTGCCGCCCAGGAAGCGCCCGGCGCGCCGCTGCTGAATGGCAAGCACACGCTGAACCTGAAGGACGCCGACGTGCGCACCTTCATCAGCACCGTCAGCGAGATCACCGGCACCAACTTCATCGTCGATCCGCGCGTCGAGGGCAAAGTCAACATCATCTCGACCCAGCCGATGGACAAGGACGAGGTGTATCGCGTGTTCGAGTCGGTGCTGCGCGTGCATGGCTACGCGCTGGTGCCGGCGGGCGACGTGGTCAAGGTGCTGCCGGAAGCGATCGCGGTGCAGGACGGCGCCGCCAGTTCTCCGGTACGCGGCCCGGACTCGCTGACCACGCGCGTGATCCCGCTCAAGTACGTGTCGCCGAACGCGCTGCTGACGGTGCTGCGTCCGCTGATCCCGCAGAGCGGCCAGATCGTCGCCAGCCCCTCGGGCAACGCCATCATCGTCACCGATCGCGCCGGCAATGTCGCGCGCATCGAGAACATCATCGGCCGCATCGACACCGCCAGCGACAGCAGCGTCGAGGCCATCCCGTTGCAGCACGCCAATGCCCAGGAAGTGGCCTCGACCCTGAACAAGCTCGGCGGCAGCGAGAGCAACGGCAGCAAGCCGGCGATGGTGGTGGCGGACGCACGCACCAACTCGATCCTGCTCTCCGGCGACAGCGGCGCCCGGCTCAAGGCGCGCGCCATGATCACGCATCTGGACACGCCGCTCGATGCCGGTGAAAGCACGCAAGTGGTGTACCTGCGCTATGCCAATGCCGAACTGCTGGTGCCCGTGCTCGACAGCGTCGCCGCCACGCTCACCGGTGGCAGCACCGCCAAGGACGCGTCGCGGGTGGCCACGATCCAGTCGCACCAGGACACCAATGCGCTGATCATCACCGCCGCACCGGCGGTGTTCCGTTCGCTGCAGGGCGTGATCCGCAACCTCGACGTGCGCCGCGCCCAGGTGCTGATCGAGGCGATGATCGCCGAGGTCAGCGACGAGACCGCGCGCGAGATCGGCATCCAGTGGCAGGCCACCGATGGCCTGAGCCAGGAAGGATTGATCGGCGGCACCAACTTTCCGACCACGGGCAACGCTGGCATCGTCGATGCGCTCCGCAACCCGCTGGGTGCGCTCGGTGCCGGCTTGAATCTGGGCTACATCACCGGCACCACCACGATTGGCGAGGGTGACGGCGCGACAACGGTGTACGAGATCGGCGCGCTGGCGAAGCTGCTGCGCGGCGACAGCCGCACCAACATTCTGAGCGAGCCCAGCATCGTCACCCTCGACAACAAGGAAGCGACGATCAAGGTTGGCCAGGAAGTGCCGTTCCTGACCGGGCAGTACACCAACAGCAGCACGACCGGTGGCAGCAGCCAGCCGACCAATCCGTTCCAGACCATCGAGCGCAAGGATGTCGGCATCACGCTCAAGGTCACACCGCATATCAACGAGGGCGACGAGGTGATGCTCGATCTGAGCCAGGTCGTGTCCTCGCTGGCACCCTCGGTCGACGGCGCTTCCGACCTGATCACCAACAACCGCGAGATCAGCACCTCGGTGCTGGTCAAGGACGGCGGCATGCTCGTGCTCGGCGGCCTGACCACGCACGAGACCAGCGAAAGCATCTCCAAAGTGCCGGCGCTCGGCGACATCCCGCTGCTCGGCAATCTGTTCAAGTATCGCAAGACCAACATGGTCAGGCGCAACCTGATGATCTTCCTGCGCCCGCGCATCCTGCGCGACGCCAACCAGGAAGCGATCATCTCGCAGGAGAAATACAACTTCCTGCGCGCCGAACAACTGCGCGTCAACGCCCTGCCCGGCAACACCACGCCCGAACGCGACCAGCCGTTGCTGCAGGTCGCACCGACTTCGGCGCTGGAGGAATAGCCCGCCGTGAACCGCGGCGGCAAACGTACACACGGATGTGTTTACGCTGGTCGGTCGCGCGGCTAGAGTTGCGCCAGCAGTCGCCCACAGGGCGAGGAGACCGTCATGCAGACGACACGGGTATTCAGGAACGGCAATTCGCAGGCCGTGCGCATTCCGGCAGAGCTGGCCTTTGAGCGCACGGATGTGGAACTGGAGATCGAGCGCGTCGGCAACGAGTTGAGGATTCGCCCCGCGCGGCGTTCTCTGGCCGGGGTCCTCGACATCTTCGCCAAGTTCTCGCCTGCTTTCCTGGCCGCGGGCCGCGGCGATCAGGAGCAAGCTGAGCGCGATCCGCTGTGAATTCGCGCTACATGTTCGACACCAACATGTGCATCTACCTGATGCGACGTCAGCCGGTACAGGTGGCGCAGCGGTTCGCGCGCTGCAACGTCGGCGACGTGCTCATGTCGGCGATCACCTTCGCGGAACTGGAATACGGGGTCGCGGTTTCCACTCAGCCGGATTCGGATCGAATGCAGCTGGCGCGTCTCATCGAGAAGATTCCGGTCGCCACATTCGACGGCGCGGCCGGCATCGCCTACGGACCGATCCGCGCAGCCACGCGCGACAGCAGGAAAGATCAATTGGACAAGCTCATCGCCGCGCATGCGATCGCGCTCGACGTGGTTCTGGTCACGAACAACGAACGCGACTTCTCGCGCTACCCAGGCTTGAAGGTCGAAAACTGGCTCGCCACCGGGAGCAATTGAGGTGAAGCCCTCTCCACCACGCCCACCCTACGCCTTCGCGAAGCGGCATGGCGCGACCTTGCTGGAATGGCGCGAGGATGCGGCGGTGATCGCGCATCGGCCCGACGTGCGCGTCGAGGCATTGGCCGAGATGCGGCGTTATTGCGATGCGCCGATCACGCTGCAGGAGATGGACGCGGTCGCGTTCGAACGCCTGCTGCGGGACCTGTACGAGCAGGGTGGCGACGATGCGCGGCAGATGGTCGCGGACATGGACGGTCGCGTTGACCTGGGTTCGCTGGCCGAGGAGCTGCCTGAACCTGAGGACCTGATGGAGAGCGACGATGACGCCATCGTCATCCGCCTGATCAACGCATTGCTGACCCAGGCGGTCAAGGAGAACGCCTCCGACATCCACATCGAGCCGTTCGAGAACCGCCTGGTCGTGCGCTTTCGCGTCGACGGCCAGTTGCGCGAAGTGCTGGCGCCGCAACGCGCGGCAGCGGCGCCGATCGTGTCGCGCATCAAGGTCATGGCCAAGCTCGACATCGCCGAGAAGCGCCTGCCGCAGGACGGACGCATCGCGCTGCGCGTCGCCGGGCGACCGGTCGATGTGCGCGTCTCGACCATTCCCGCCGGCTATGGCGAACGCGTGGTGCTGCGTCTGCTCGACAAGCAAGCCGGTCGCCTCGATCTCGAGAAGCTCGGCATGCAGCCGGAGATGCTGGGCCAGGTGCATGACCTGATCGCGCGCCCGCACGGCATCCTGCTGGTCACCGGCCCGACCGGTTCCGGCAAGACCACCACGCTGTACGCGGCGCTGAGCAAGCTCAACGACGCAACGCGCAACATCCTCACCGTCGAGGACCCGATCGAGTATTACCTCGACGGCATCGGCCAGACGCAGGTCAACACCAAGGTCGACATGAGTTTCGCGCGCGGCCTGCGCGCCATCCTGCGTCAGGACCCGGACGTGGTGATGGTCGGCGAAATCCGCGACCTCGAAACCGCGCAGATCGCGGTGCAGGCTTCGTTGACCGGGCATCTGGTGCTGTCGACCCTGCACACCAATTCCGCGGTCGGCGCGGTCACGCGCCTGCACGATATGGGCATCGAACCGTTCCTGCTGTCGAGCTCGATGATCGGCGTGCTCGCGCAGCGCCTGGTGCGCGTGCTCGACCCGGACACGCGCGAGGCCTATGCCGCCACGCCGAGCGAACTCGCCGCATTCGGCCGCCCCGCGCACGAACGGGTAACGCTGTATCGCCCGCGCTCCGGCCTGCCCGGCAAGTTTCCCGGCTACAAGGGCCGTACCGGCGTGTACGAACTGGTTCTGGTTGACGACGCGATGCGCAAACTGATCCACGAGGGCGCATCTGAAGCCGCGCTCGACGCCGATGCCCGCAAGCGCACGCCGTCGATGTCTGCGGACGGTTGGGCCAAGTGCGTCGCCGGCGTCACTTCGGTCGAGGAAGTGCTGCGCGTCACCCGCGAGGACTGAGCATGTCGCTGCCGGCGCCGCGTTCGTTGTTCGTCTCGGTGACGGCGTGGTCGCTGATCGTGCTCGGCATCCTCGGCGTGCTGTTGGCGCTGTTGCTGGGCGTGCTCGTCTTGCTGCTCGCTGCCACCGGCGAAGCGGACCCATTTGCCGCGGTGCCGCTGTTCACGCTGCTGCCCCCGGCCCTGCAATGGCTGCTTCGGCACGTCGGACTGCTTGCCGCGGTGGTGTTCGTCGCCAGCCTGGCTGCGATCCCGCTCGGCGTGGCGCTGAACCGGCGCCTGGAATGGGCGCGGCGGGCCAGCGTCTGGATCTGCGCGCTGCTGGCGTTGCTGCATTTCGCCGCCGTGCCCTGGCAGTGGCGGGAGATGGACCACTGGTTCGCAGCCATGCGCGCCGACCTGCCCTGGTTCGCGCGCGATGGGCTGGATTCGTTCTACTGGTCGACCCAGCTGACCGGGGCCGGCCTCACCCTGCTGTTTGCGCTCGCGCTGGCCTGGTCGGCCTGGAAACTGGCGCGGCCGGCGGTCTGCGCCGAGTTCCGGGTGCAGGTCGACGGCTCCTGATCCGGGATGGGCTAGATCATCAGTCATGGTGTAATGGTGTTCCATTACACCTAGTTCACCAGTACAGTTCGCCCACGCCCACCCGTCCCGGGTGCGAACCAAGGAGAACTGTCGTGAACCACTGCCTGACCGTGCTTGCTCTCGCCACCGCCAGCCTGCTGCCGCTGGGCGCGGCCCAGGCGGGCCACTTTCACCATGATTGCGATGTCGATCTGCGCAGCGACTACGACCTGCGCATCAGCGCCGACGGCCTGAGCTTCGCGCCGGATTCGGGCAAGGGCGCCAGCATCCGCCTGGACGCCGGGCGCCTGTTCGTCGATGGCCGCGAACTCGCGGTCAACGCCGCCGACCGCGTCCGCATCGCCCGCTTCGAAGACGAGGTGCTGGCCATCCGCGAAGAGGCCATCGGCATCGCCCAGGACGGTATCGGCATCGGCCTGACCGCAATCCGCGAAGTGAACGCGGCGTTCGAGGAGGACGCCGAGCGTGCCGCCGAGTTCAACCGGCGCATCGACCGCATCGGCGCGGAAATGCAGAAGGCGGTGCGCGACGACCTCTCGCACGGCCGCCCGACCGATGCCGAGATCAAGCGCGTGGTCGACCACGTGGTCGAGCCGCTGGTCAAGGAACTGGTGGCCTCGATCGCCGCCAATGTCGCCGGTGACGCCATCGCCATGGCACTGAGCGGTGACGAGTCGCGCGGCAAGGAGATCGAAGCCAAGGCCAAGCGCCTGGAGCGCAGCATCGAGGACAAGGTCGAGGGCGCCGCCAAGCAACTCGAAGCCCGCGCCAAGGAGCTGTGCCCGCGGGTGCAGGCGCTGGCCGAGATCAATGCCGGCTTCGAGGTCGAGATCGCCAGCGGCATCCGCCTCGACCTGCTGTAAGCGCGCCGCGACGGCGGCGCCTGAAGTACGGCACCCGCGCGCAGCGGGTGCCGTGAACACGAGCTCAGTGCCTGCCGCTTTCCCATTCCGTCTCGAGCAATTGCGCCTGCGCGCTGGTGAAGCGACCGCGGTTCTCACGCAACGCCTCGCCCATCGCCGCGGCGATACGCTCAATCACGACCTCCGGCCGTCGCGTATGGCACACCTCGCGACCGAAACGCATGAGTTCGGCATGCGTGGGAAAGCGCCTGTCGCCGGCACCGGAAAACAGCTTCAAGGCCATCGTGCGGTCCACGACGTGCTGCTGGGTTTGCGGGTTGACGTAGGGGTAAATCGTCGTCGTGACCACGTCATACAGCGGCGACAATACGCATAGCGGGCTGTTCGGATGGTCGTACTGCAATCCGAAGTTCTTCAGATGCGCGTCGCCGTTGCGCACCATGACCGAAAGCACCAGGTACTCGAAGAAGGCGTGCAGATTCGCTACCGTGTTGGCGCCGCTGTAGGCTCCGATCGTGCGCGCCACATCCTCGTAGCTTCCGGTGTACTTGTAGTTCCCCTGAGGATCGCGCGGCTTCCCCATCAGCACCGACATGTCCTCGAATCCACGACGCCCGGGCGCCAGGTCAAACCGGCGCATGACGAACAGGCCGCCGTCGTCGGAGAGCCAGAACTCGGGTACCAGGATGCCGGCACGTCGGGCTGCATCCATGCACAGATATTCATTTTGCGTCAGCGCCGGGTAGTCGGCGCCAGAGGACTTCACGATCAGGTCCGAGTGCACCAGGGTCACCCTGCTGCCGCTGTCGGCAGGGAACTGGTCGGCGTCCGGCATCATCACCTTGGGTTGCACGCCCGAGATCCCGGCATCGAAGTAGGTCTCGGCGAGGAACTCGAACAACTGCTGCGTTGCGGTCTCGCGCAGCAAGGTGTCGAGCCCGACGCGCGGACGCTCCGCCGCAGGCGGCTCGCCGGACTGGGTGAAGCGCAATCGCCCGATCTGTTGCTGCCCGGTGATGGCGAGCAGGCGCATCTCGTTGATCGGTTCGTGCTTGGCCATCCGGCGCACGATTCGGTCGTAGAGATAGCCCTCGGGCAGATTCATCGCAAACACGGGCATCAGTGGATTGCCGGCGTAACTCCGGGCGCGGATCGGCATCGTCAACGACACCTCGTGCGCACGGTTCGTCGTGCTGTAGTTGAAGACATACTGCGACTCACGCTGCAGTTGTCCGGCCACGGCGCCTGGCACGTGGACATCGAGCTGCTTAATCTTCATCGACGGCCCCGAACATGCGCTGCAGCTGGTCGAGATCCAGCCGCGTGTCGACGATCGCGAGCCCCTTCCCCAGTGCGGCCAACGCCGCGAACACGGTATGCACCGAGACATTGCGGCCGGCCTCAAGGTCGACAATCGTCTGGCGGCGATAGTGGGTGCTGTCGGCGATGTCCTGCTGCGTCTTGCCGAGCGCCCGGCGCTCGGCCTTGAAGGCTCGGCCAAGATCACGCGCGTTGATCAGTGGATGGGGCTGCATGTCCATTATACCGGTCAATTGACGTTCTAGTCGCGTATATAGTCCTCTATAGCGGACATTTCAAGCCTGGTCGAGCGGTCCGCAGGCACGGAACGCCCCGCTCCGGCGGGGCGTTGTCGTTTCCGCGATCCGTGTCATCAGTCATGCTGTCAGTATGTCGAACATCGCTATACTGCGATCACTGGAGTATGACGCCATGACTGATACCGAAGTGTTCCTGAAGAAGTTCCAGAAAGAACTCGCCGCCGGCACCGTGTCGCTGGTGCTGCTGACGGTGCTGGCACGCGCGCGCAGCCCGATGTACGGCTACCAGATCGCGAAACAGCTTGAAGGCTCGGGCGAGAGCGTGATCGCCGGCAAGCAGAGCGCGCTGTATCCGGTGCTGCGCAATCTCGAAGCCAACGGCCTCGCCGAGAGCGAGGTTGAGCCCTCGGTCTCGGGACCGCCGCGGCGCTACTACCGCATCACCCGGCTCGGCCGGGAAGTACAGCGTGACTGGGCCGAGTCCTGGGGCAGCACGCGCGATTTCGTTGATCAGACCCTTGCGGAGAAGCGAGCATGAACACCCCCCTGCCCACCACGATCGATGCCTACCTCGAGGCACTGCGTGCGGCGCTCGCCGGCGCCGACCCGGCGCTGCTGCAAGACGCGCTCTATGACGCCGAGGAATTTCTGCGCTCGGAACTGGCCGAACAGTCGGGCAAGTCCGAGGCCGAGGTGATCGCCGCGGTCGCCGGCAGCTACGGCGCCCCGGACGAGGTGGCCGCGATCTATCGCGACACCGAGTACAAGGTGCGCCGCGCGATCGAGCCGCCGAAACGCGAGCCGCGGACTTCGCTGCTCGGCCGCTTCTTCGGTGTCGCCGCCGACCCGCGCGCCTATGGCGCGGTGTTCTACATGCTGCTGTCGATGGCCACCGGCATCTTCTACTTCACCTTCGTCGTCACCGGCCTCAGCCTCAGCGCCGGCTTCGCCGTGCTGATCATCGGCATCCCGTTCTTCCTGCTGTTCCTCGGGCTGACGCGGGTGCTGTCGCTGGTCGAGGGACGCATCGTCGAGACCATGCTCGGCACGCGCATGCCGCGCCGGCCGCTGTATTCCGACCGCAGCGTGAGTTGGATGGAGCGCATCAAGGAGATGCTCACCGACGGGCGCACCTGGTCGACGATCCTGTACCAGCTGCTGATGCTGCCGCTTGGCATCGGCTACTTCACCGTCGCCGTCACCGGCTTCTCGGTCGCCTTGAGCTTCATCGCCGCGCCGGTGCTGTACCTGTTCCGCGGCACGCGCTGGGTGCACATGGACGGCGACATCGGCCTCGAAATGTGGTTGTTGCCGCCGGAGTTGGGGCTGCCGCTGCTGTTCGTCGCCGGCATCGTGCTGCTGTTCTCGATGCTGCACCTGGCGCGCGGCATCGCCCATGTCCATGGCGGCATCGCCAAGTCGCTGCTGGTGCGCAGCGGCAGCTGAAACGACGCAAGCGGCTAGACTGGGCAATGCCCGTATCGACCGCCGCACCCGCAAGCGAGTACCGCCGTGCCATCGCCGCGATGATCGCGGCGGTGGGTCTGTTCTCGGTGATGGACGCCGGCATGAAGTGGCTGGCGCCGCACTACCCGCCGCTGCAGATTGCGGCCTTGCGCGGGCTGGCCTCGGCGCCCTTGGTGTTGCTGTGGGCGGTGGCCACCGTGGCACCGGTGTCGCTGGTGCGCATTCGCTGGTCGCTGCACCTGCTGCGCGGCGCCTTGTCGATCTTCATGCTGGCGACTTTCGCCTACGCGCTGAAGCGGCTGCCTCTGGCCGACGCGTACACGCTGTTCTTCATCGCGCCGCTGCTGATCACCGCGCTGTCGGCACCACTGCTCGGCGAAAAGGTCGGCGCCGCGCGCTGGGCGGCGATCCTGGTGGGTCTGGTCGGCGTGATCGTCGCGATGCGTCCGAGCGGCTCCGGCTGGCTTGGGCTTGGCAGCATCGCCGCGCTCGCCTCGGCGTTCGGTTATGCGCTGTCGGCGATCACCGTGCGCACGCTTGGCCGGAGCGACAGCACGCAGAGCATGGTGCTGTGGATGACGGTGATGGTCGGCCTCGGCGCTGGCCTGCTGGCGTTGCCGGAATGGCGACCGATCGCGACGACGCACTGGCCGGCGATCGCGGTGATCGGCGTTTCCGGCGCGCTGGCGCAGTACGCCATCACCATCGCCTTCAAACTCGGCGAGGCTTCGGCGATCGCACCCTTCGAATACACCGCGCTCGGCTGGGGCGTCGCGCTCGACTGGCTGCTGTGGCAGACCCTGCCCGACCGCTTCGTGCTGATCGGCGCGGCGATCATCGTCGCCAGTGGCGTGTACCTGATCCGCCACGAGCACGAGCACGCCGAGGCGGAACATCCCTGATCGACGACGGCTCGTCCCGCCACGCTGCGATCACGGCACGGCGGCCCCTACCATCGTCCCTCGTCTTCGCTGGAGTGCTTCATGACCGCTCGTTTCCTGCTCGCCGCTGCGGCGGCGCTGGCCATCGGCCCGACCCTGGCCCAGTCCAATGCCAGCGGCCTCGATCCGCACAACCTCGACCCCGCCACCGCAGCCTGCAGCGACTTCTACCAGCACGCCAACGGCGCCTGGCTCGCGCGCAATCCGGTGCCGGCCGCCTATTCGAGCTGGGGCAGCTTCAACGAACTCGACGACCGCAACAACGCCAAGCTGCGCGCGATCGCAACCTCCGCGATGGCGCAGACCGACATTGCCGCAGATGCGCCGCAAGGCCTGGTCGGCGCGTTCTACGCCGCCGCACTGGATGAGGCCCGCCTCGAACGACTGGACGCGCAGCCGATCGCCGTCGACCTCAAGGCCATCGACCGCATCCGCCGCCGCGACGACGTGGCCGCGCTGGTGCGCGCTTGGCATGCGCGCGGCACACCGGTGCTGTTCGGCCTGAACGTGCGTCAGGATCTGAAGGACAACACCCGCGTCATCGCCTACGCGACCCAGGGCGGGCTCGGCCTGCCGAACCGCGACTACTACACACGCACCGACACCGAGTCGACCCAGTTGCGCGCGCAGTACCACGCGCACATCGCGCGCATGCTGGAACTCGCCGGCGTGCGTGCGCGCAAGGCGCGCAAGCAGGCCGATGCCGTGCTCGCGCTGGAAGCGCGCCTGGCCGAAGCAGCACTGCCGCGCGAGGAACTGCGCGATCCGAACAAGAGCTACAACGTCGTTTCCCTGGCCGCGGCCAACGCGGTGACGCCGACCTTCGACTGGACTGCATTCTTCACCGACCTCGGCGTACGCAAGCCCGGGGACTTCTCGCTGTCGCACCCGAAGTTCTTCGCCGCGATGCAGCGCGAGCTGGCCGAGGCGCCGATCCGCGATCTGCAGGCCTACCTGCGCTGGCACCTGCTCAACGGCACCGCGGCGCATCTGTCCAAGCGCTTCGTCGACGCCGATTTCGCCTTCACCGGCACCGTCCTGCGCGGGCAGAAAGAGCTCAAGCCGCGCGACGAACGCACCGTCGAGCAGATGAACTACCTGCTCGGTGACCCACTCGGCCAGTTGTTCGTCGCGGAACATTTTCCGCCGGCGGCGAAGGCGCGCATGCAAACGCTGATCGAGCACCTGCGCACCGCGCTGCTGGCACGTCTCAAGCAGCTGCCGTGGATGGGCGAAGCCACGCGCGCGCAGGCGATCGAGAAGTGGTCGACCTTCACCGCCAAGATCGGCCACACCGAAAAGTGGAAGGACTACACCGGCGTGCAGCTCGCGCGTGACGCCCACTTCGCCAATGTGCGCACCTTGCAGGCGCATCTCGCCCGGCTGAGTTTCGCCAAAGTCGGCGCGCCGATCGACCGCCGCGAATGGAACATGCCGCCGCAGCAGGTGAACGCCTACTACAACGCGGTGTGGAACGAGATCGTGTTCCCGGCCGGCATCCTGCAGCCGCCGTTCTTCGACCTGGCCGCCGACGACGCGCTCAACTACGGCGCCATCGGCGGCGTGATCGGCCACGAACTGCTGCATGGGTTCGACGACTCCGGTTCGCGCTTCGACGCGCAGGGTCGCCTGAACCTGTGGTGGACGCCCGATGATCGCAAGGAGTTCGAGGCGCGCGCTGACCGTCTGGTGACCCAGGCAGCGGAATTCGAGGCGCTGCCCGGGTTCAAGCTCAACGGCCGCGTCGCGCTCGGCGAAAACATCGGCGACCTCGGCGGCCTGACCATGGCCCACGGCGCGCTCGAACTGGCGCTCAAGGAACAGCCGCAGCCGAAGATCGACGGCCTCACGCCGCAGCAGCGCTTCTTTCACGGCTGGGCGCAGATCTGGCGCCGCAACTACACCGACGCCGCGCTGAAACTCCAAGTCAACGTCGGTCCCCACGCCCCCGGCAAGTTCCGCGTCAACGGCCCACTATCGAACCTCTCCAGCTTCCGCGAAGCCTTCGACTGCCCCGACCACAGCGCCATGGTCCGCCCCGAAACGACGCGCGTGCAAATCTGGTAGCAAAGCCAGAACGCGCGCAACTCAACGCCAAACCGCCAACGACCCGACCCCCTCCGCCACGCCAACCGACCGGCTCCGCCAGCGAACCTGACCCCCCAAGTTCCGCAGCTAATCGCGTAAGTCCTTGATTTGCCTGTGGTGAGACAGGCAAAAATGACACAACATGGGCGTCAGGAAGGTTTCTTGATGCCGAGGGCGGCGAACAGTTCGAGTTGCTGGGGTGTGGTCGTGCCGATGCCGGTGAGGCTCTGTTTGCCGATGCGCACGCGATGCGTTTGCAGACGGCGCAGGAGTTCGAGAGTGGTCTTCGGGCTGTTGGTGTTGCCGTTCGCCTTCAGGCGCATGCGCATGACGCGGTAGAGGACGAGCGCGAGGAAGCAGATCAACGCGTGCGCGCGGATGCGATCTGGCAGTCGGTGGAAGACCGGTGCGATGTCGAGGTCGCTCTTTGAGCACGCGGAAGCCGCGCTCGATGTCGGCGAGACTCTTGTAGCGGCTGACGACTTGTTCGGCGCTGAAGTCGCTGACGTTGGTCAGCAGCACGAGCTTGCCGTCGAATCGTTCGGCGTCGCTGATCGCGTGTTCGTCGACGCCGTAGCTGAAGCAATCGGCCTGATAGTCGGCCTTGATGTAGCGCGTCAGTTCGGCGTCCGCGACCGCCTGCTGGAAACGCGTGTAGGCGCCGCGATCGCTGGCTTTGCGGCCGCGCGCGGTCTTGCCCTGATCCTGCGCATCGAGCTTGCTCACCAGTTTTTCGGCGAACGCCTCGATCTCGTCGATCCGCGCGCGGCGCTTCGCCGATTGCTCGGCCGCGCGCGCCGGATCGTGCGCGACCACCAGGCGATGATCCGCGAACTCGCCTTCGGCCAGACTGGCGTGGTCGCGATCGAACGCGAGGGCATCCAGCGTCCCGCCGAGTTCGCGATAGCGCCGCGCCGGCACCGCCAGGATGAACTGCAACTTGCGCTGCGTGGTGTTGGCAACGGCGGCCAGTTCGGCAACGTTGTCCAAGCTCAGCAGGCCGCGGTCGGCAACGATGATCACGCGCTCGACATCGAGGCGCTTGAGCACCGAGTCCAGCATCGCCTTCAGCGTCTTGGTCTCCGACACGTTGCCGGCGTGCACGGTATGCATCAGCGGCAGACCTTCGGCCGACTGCACCACGCCGAGCACGAACTGGCGCTCGATGCCGCCAGTTTCTTGTTCATGCCGAACGCGCGGAGATCGTTTGCGACCTCGCCTCACCGTGAATGCGGATCGTGGTCAGGTCGTAGAACACCACCGACAGCTGTTGGTCGAGCATCGGCCGCAACTGCGCCGCAACGCGCGCTTCGACGGCCTCCGCCCGATCCATCAGTGCATCCATCGTGCGCAGTAGCTGATCGTGGGTGATGTCCTCGGGCATGCCGGGAATCGAGACGGTCTCAAGCCATTCCAGGCAACCCAGCTTCGAGTCCGGCGCGCACAAGCGGTTGAACACCATCGCACGCACCATCGCCTCGGCATCGAAGGCTCGGCGCGATGAGCGCAACGCGCGCGTGATCGCCTCGCCGAACCCAAGCTCCGACCACAGCGCGTTCAACGCATAGACATCACCGAACGCCAGCGCCGTGTCGTACTCCGGCACCGGCGCCGAACTCGGCACACGGCCCAGCGCGCGCTGCAAGCCGTGGATCAAGGGATCCAGCTTCTTGTCCGACAACTGATCGAGGCGACCCAGATTCGCGACCACGCGCTGCCGCACTCCAGCTTCCGAGCGGAAGCCTTCGACGATCTGCAGATAACTGCGGCCACCGGAGCGAGTGATGCGCGTGTACATGTGCCAACCCTAACACAGTCAGAACCGCTTCGTAAGCCACTATCGCGCTCCGACGTGACACAACACGACCCTTCCGAAAACCCTCCCAAAATCGCGCCAAGTCGTTGACTCTATTGACCCTCACCGCCGAGCAAGGGCGAAATTTTTGGGTCCAACTGCGGAACTTGGGTGACCCCGGTTGGCAAACCGACGGCCCACGATCGACAACGGGCTGACTGGCAGAGATCGGCCAGGAGCGGTCAGTCAGCAATCCGTCTGCCAGAAACGGCATTGCAGGCCGGGGAAAGGCTGAGTGGTTCATAACGATTAACCGAGGAAGGTCTACTCGCTCAGCTGCAGCTGGTTGAAAATATCCTGCAAGTTATCCGGCTGGAGCGCCCATCGATACGCAGGATGGACCTCCCAGTTAAAACCGAAATCAGCGAAGCTCAACGACAGATAGCGGTTCTCTTCAAAGTAGCGCCGAACAATCGTGCCGTCCTCCGTGTCTTTTCGCGCAACTAGAAAGTTGATCTTGTACATGAAAGCCGCCAGGCTCTTCTCATCAGCTCGCTTGCCGCTAGAAAACTGGAAAGCACCCATCTGAGAGATGCTTCGGATCTTCTCCAGTAGATTATCGGTAGTGTACAGATAGCCGGACTTTGCGCTTCGCTCGCGTTTGTTCGGCTTCATATTCACCAACAGGCGCTCTATCTCTGGAAGTTCAGATCGAAACTCATTGACAGTGTCCTGATCCGACCTTGCGAGTACTCGCCGAAAATCATCTTCATGTCGGCTGTAGATATCTTTTGCCCACCACGAGCGCGCGTCTCGCGAGCGGAGAGTGTCAGAAGTTTTACGAGGTCACGAGGTCGCTTGCGGATCAGGGACATCAGCACGCGATACATCGGTGTGTCTCGCCACTTCCCCTCGCCGCTGAATCTCTCATCCATTACGCGAGAAAGCGTTTCAGCCAACTGCGTTTGTTTGAGCGAAATCAGCACCTGCTCATCTCCAGTTTCGCCGAAGAATGTGCGGATACGCTTCACAAGCAGTGCAAAAATTTCGTGATTGGTCCACGAATGCCAGATCACAGATCCTTCAATCTTGTCAGTGGACTCATCCGAGGTCCGAACCAAGTAGTACACATCCGATCGCAAAGACACCTTGAATGAAAGTCCGCGGTTGTCCGCCGCCATGTCCCGAACTGCATTCAAGAGGGCAGATATCCTATGAATGTCCTGCGGGCGCCCTTGCCAACCGCGGTCAAGATCATCGATGTAGATGCTGACTGTCCTTTTCGACAGAAAGTGTTGAAGAACGTTTTTCTTGATCCCCTGAACCGTGCCCTGCTTTTCTGCGAAGTAATTTGCGAGTGCGTTCAACAACTGCCCACCGATCAATTTGGTGCGCGACACCGCGTTTGCTTCATCGCCGAAACTCGTGAGGATCTTCTCGGCAATGATGCCGACGAGACCATCTTTCCAATCTCGAACTGCACGGATGAAGTCGGTAAGGTCTCCGCCGATTCCGACGATGTCATCGGGTCGAATCAATATCGCCAAGCGACCATTCTCTTCCGCTTCTGCCATCGCTACCTTGAACAGGGCCGACTTACCGACACCCTTGTGCGCCACCAGAATGCGAAATGGAAGATCGGATGTGACCTGCTCGTAAGTATCGTTCTTGAAGTAGTACTCGCGCAGTCGGTCAATATCCTCGCTTTCCGCTGCCTCATGCCCAAACAACTGCTGTATTTCAACTTCAGAGAACGTCAATGTCGTTGGCATATGCACCGCTCTTGGCTTAGTCGAAATTATCTAGAGGCAGACTAGCGACTCGAACCCGGATTGCTAGTAGATGCCGAAAGACGACGTGCGTCTGACCCGATAGACCTTCAGGAATTGCCACGGAGAATATCGCGTGGAGCATGCCATGACACCTGCCATGAATCGCCCAGGACTTCGTAGACATCCCGGAACCGAGCACATAAATGTCCGAAATGGGTCGATTCCTGCCGGTCATGCCGTTGCCGGTCGTTGCCGGTCGTTGGAGGTCGGTCATGGCCAGTTTGGCTGGCGAACCCGATCCAGTGAGCTGGCGATCACTGGTCTGTTGGTTGGCGATACGCATCAATGCGCGCGCAGGGAGAAGCGTTGGCGGTAGTCGGCGGGGGTGAGGTGGGTTTCGCGCTTGAACAGTTTGCGGAAGCTTGCGGTGTCGGAGTAGCCGCAGCGTTCGACGATTTCGTCGAGGCTCAGGCGGCTGGTTTCGAGTAGTGCCTTGGCGCGTTCGACGCGCAGGCGTTGCAGGTGGGCGAGTGGTCCGGCGCCGTACTGGGTCTGGAAGTGGCGCAGCAGGGTGCGCTCGCTGGTGCCGACTTGCGCGGCGATTTCGGCGACGCCGAGCGGGCGGTGCATCTGCTGTGCGAGGAACTTCTCGACCTTCTCGCCGAGCGTGGAGCGCGGCTTCTCGATCAGTGCCGCGGACACGTACGGCGCCTGGCTCTGGCGCTCGGGATCGACCAGCAAGAACTTGGCCGTCTGCTGCGCGAGCTCGGGATCGACCCGGCTTGCGATCTGGCGGAAGACGAAGTCGAGCACGGCGGTGGCGCCGCCGGCGGTGGTGACCGAACCGGACTCGACCACGAGCGCGTCGGCCTGCAGCTCGACCAGCGGGAACGCCTGCCGGAACGCTGCCGCGAGCCACCACGAGGTGGTCGCGGTGCGACCGTCGAGCAGACCGCTCATGGCCAGCAGGAAACTGCCGGTGCAGCAGCCGGCGAGGCGTACGCCGCGCTCATGCATCGCACGCAGCAGCGCGATCTCGACATCCAGCGTGGCGCACTGTGCCAGCAACTCGGCGGCACTGCCGTGCATGATGCCGGGCAACAGCAGCACGTCCGGATCTCGCTCGGGCGCGACGATGCCGGACAACTGCATGCCGCCCGAGGTGCGCACCGACGTCGCGCCGCGGGCGTGGATCAGCTCGGTGCGAAAGGCCGGCGCGGCGGCACCGAAACGCAGCAGCGCGAGCTGGTCGGCCACGCGCAGTGCGTCGCTCGGTGCCGCGATGCTCGACATCATCACGCCGTCGAAGACGAGGATGCCGAGCCGCAGTGCGAGCGGCCGCTCAACCATCGATGCGCACCGCGCCGTGCTCGCGCAGCAGCGTCTGGATCAGCGCCGCCGGCAGATGCAGGCCGCCGCTGACACTCGATTCGCAAGACAGCAGCGGGATGCGCTCCGGGTGTCCGGGCGGCAGCGGCGTCACCGAAGGCGCCAGCAGCTCGACCTGGCCGACCGCGTCGGTGGTCAGCAACCACAGTCCGGGCGCGATGCGCGCGTCGTCGCGGCAGCGCGCGCCCTGGCGCACCAGCAGGCCGGCACCCGGCGGCTGCAGCAGCCAGGAACCGTCCGATTGCATGTAGACGGCGGTGTACTGGGTGTCGGCGATCAGCTGCGGCAGGTCCGCGGGCTCCACGGCCGCGGCCGGAAGCGCGGCGAACAGACCGGTCAGAACCAGGCGTCGAACGAGGGAAAAGGCTTTCATGACACGCTCCGAGTTGCGGACGGAAGGTCCGCATGCCGACAGCTTGCCGCTCCGATCCTCTCTTCGGGAGTGGCGGAAACGACTCTAACAGAGTCATTTCCGTCACCGTACCCCTCGAACCCGGTCGGTTCTCGCCCTTATCCGGGCTGGAAGTCCAGCTCCACCAGGGAACCATCGAAGCGCAGCTGGACCTCGCGCTGCGGTGCGGGCGCGCTGGCCGGCGGCGGCGTCAACACCACGGCCGGGTCGTACTGGCGAATGTTGGCCGTGAACAGCTGCGCGCCACTCTCGATCAGCACATGCCCGGGCCGCGTCGTCTGCACGTATTCGAGTTCGCCTTCCTGCGCGATCAGCTGATCGAGCGCCGGCAGCAGCGATGCCGCCAGTGGCGCGAGCAGCGGGTCGTTCGCAGCGGTGTTGGCGAGCAGGGTGCGGAAACTGGCGGAGGACACCGCCGGCGTCGTCACTTCGACCGCCATGCCGTTCCCGCCGGGAAGGCTGCTGCTTCCGGCCAGCGTCGCGTGCAGGTCGCCGGAGAGGATGATGGTGGCGTCGGGAAGTCGCGCAAACAACGCCTGCCTGCCCTGCGGAAACCCGTCCCACTGGTCGACATTGAGCAGGAAGCGCTGGTTGAACGGGGCCGGTACACCAAGTGCCGGTGCCGTCAGGTCGAGCACCAGAGGTCGCGTCGAAACCGAACTGGCGAGCACCTTCCACTTCGCAGTGGAGGCCGCCATCTGGTTCGTGAGCCAGTCGAGCTGCACATCGCCGAAGGCGTTCTGCGCCTGCGCGCCGCGGGTCTGGTGGATCCACGCCGCGTAGATCTTGAACGTCGGCTCGACCACGAAGTAACGCGAGCCGACCGATCCGAACAGGCCGGTCTTGCCGAGCGTGTACCAGGCCATGCCGGTATCGAGCGTGGCGATCAGGGCCGCGGGAATCAGCGGCACCTGCTGCGCCGGCGGCACCGCCGCGTTGTATTGCGTGAGCAGCGAGTTCAGGATCGTGGTGGCGACATTGCCGCGCGCCGCGTTTTGCGCGCGCAATCCGGCCTGGCCAAGATCCACGCCTGCGTTGAGATAGCCCTGGGTCAGCGTCGCCTGCAGCACCTGCTTGTAGACCGCGTACTGCGGCAGGTCGATGTCGAGGTAGGGCGAGAACTGTGCCCGCACCGCCGAGTAGGGAATGCCCTGGGCCGCGAAGAACTGCGTCAGCGCGACGCGATCCATCACCACCGCGCCCGGAAACGCGTCCTCGGGAATCAGGTGATCGGGGCGGTACGAGCGGTAGTCGGTGAGGAACAGTTCCAGATCTCGGCCGAAGCGCAGCTTGCGATACATCGTCGTGTTCGGATACAGGTCGGCGCGGTCGACGCCGAGCGCGCCCTGGCTGCCGCCGAGCTCGGTGTCCACCGGCATGAACTCGAAATAGGCCTGCTCGGCATTGCGCCGGCGTTCGGCATCGAGTTCCTCGAACAGTCCATCGCGATAGGTGCCCATCGCCTTCCACGAGTCGTCGGAGAACTCGTGGTCGTCCCAGATCGCGACCACCGGGAAGCGCTGGTATAGCTGCTGCATCAACGCATCGTTGCGATAGGTGCGGTGCAGCTGGCGATAGTTGTCGAGGCTCTTCGCCGCCTGATAGGTGGAGCCGGCAGCACCCAGCGTGATCGCGCCCACACGGTCGTCGAAGGTGATCGAACGCGCTGCAGCACCGCCCTGGAAGCTCGGGTCGCCGGTGGTCTCGTAAATGGCGTCGCCGAGGTGCAGCACGAAGTCGAGGTCTTCGCTCAGCAGCGGCATCAGCGTGGTGAAGTAGCGGCCGATGTAGTCGTTGCAGCTCAACGATGCGAACTTGACCGGCGTGGCATCGGTGATCGCGCGCGCGGTGCGGGTGCGACCGGTGGCGGAAGCCAGGAAGTTGCCGTTGCGCGGCGCGAGGAAGCGATAGAAGTAGCGGCTGCCGGCGCTCAGTCCGGTGACGCGCACCTTCAGACACCAGTCGGCCGCGGCACGCGCGCTGAAGTCGTGGTTGACCAGCAGCGTGGCGAAGCTCTCGCTGGTCGAGACCTGCAGGCGCAGCGCGATATCGCCCACTTGACCGCTCTCGAAGAAGCGTGTCCACAGCACCACCGCGTCTGGCCGCGGGTCACCCGAGGCGATGCCTTGCGGGAACGAAGCCGCGCTCGGCGTGATGGTGCCGTTGCCTTGCGGCGTGCCCGCTTCCGGGCTGTTCGAATCGCTGTCGCAACCGCCGAGGCCGAGCGCGCTGGCGCTGGCGGCGACGCTGAAGATGCGCAGGACTTGGCGCCGCGTGTGGTTCGTGGTCATCGGTGGTTCTCCGCTACTGTCGGTGAATGTTTCCGCGCGGGGCTCGACTCGCCCCGGGGTTCCGCAGGGATCCTGTGCCAGATCCCGACGCGGGTTATAGAGGCATTTCATGGCATTGTCCCATCCGCCCATGTGCCTGATCGCCTTCGCCCTGCAGGTTCACCCGCGCTACCACCTGGTGCTCGCCGCCAATCGCGACGAGTTCCACGCGCGGCCGAGCGCGGCCGCGCAGTTTCACGACGACGCGCCGCAGCTGTTCGGCGGCCGCGACCTGCAGGCCGGCGGCAGCTGGCTGCTGGCGTCGGCCGCTGGGCGCGTCGCCGCCGTGACCAATGTCCGCAACGGACAGCCGGAGTCGGGCCTGCGCTCGCGCGGGGAACTGGTGCGTCGCGCCGCGGCCGCGACGCCGCTCGAAACCGAGCTGCAGGCGCTGCAATACAACGCGGCGCACTATGGCCGCTTCAACCTGCTCGCCTACGAAGCGGGTCGGCTGTGGTATGCCGGCAATCATCCCGAAGCTCGCCTGCACCAGATCGACGCCGGCGTGCACACGCTGTCCAACGCCGCACTGGACACGCCGTGGCCGAAGACACTGCGACTGCACGCAGCGATGACGCAATGGCTCGCAGCCGACGGCGACGATCCGGCGCCCTTGCTCGCCGCACTCGCCGACCCGCAAATCGCGCCCGACTCCGAACTGCCGTACACCGGCGTGCCGCTCGAATGGGAGCGCCGCCTCTCCGCCGCCTTCATCACCGGCGACGACTACGGCACCCGCGCCAGCAGCATCGTGCTCGTCGCCGACGACCACATCCGCTTCATCGAACGCCGCTTCGGGCCGCATGGCGTGGCGCTGGGGGATACCGATGAACGCGTCGAGAGCGCATCCGCAGCATTCCGCCGCTGATCGCCGAACGACGGGAGCCTGCGTGTTCGTCACGGCGACACTGCGTCACGTCGCTATGCTCGCTTGATCGATCGGCGCACCGCCGAGCCATCACCGAAGGAGATCCCGATGTTGATCACTCCGCTGTACGCCGGTCTGCTCGCCTTGCTGTACCTGACTCTGAGCTATCGCATCGTGGTGATGCGCGGGCCGGGCGGACCGAGCCTTGGTGACGGCGGCAATCCGATCCTGTTGCGACGCATCCGCGGCCACGGCAATTTCGCCGAGTACGTGCCCCTCATCTTGCTGATGATCGCGATGCTCGAACTCGGCCACCAGCCCGCCTGGCTGATCCACGCCCTCGGCGCCACCCTGCTCGTCGCGCGCCTGCTGCACGGCTACGCGCTGTCGTTCACCGAAGCCTTCAAGTTCGGGCGCTGGTGGGGCACCGCCCTGACCTTCCTGCTGCTGCTCGTCTGCGGTGGCTTGTGCGTCTGGCAGTCGGTGCAAGCGCAGGGGTTGTTCGGCGCGGTCTCGTAGGACCGGCGCCGAACCGAGCGCAGCAACGCCTGGGCGAAATCACGCCGCGACGGCTGCGATGAGTTCGAGGCGTTCGATGATGGCGGCGGTGGCGGTGGCGGTGCTGGCGGTGCCGCCGAGATCGCGGGTGCGGATGCCATCATCGATCGCGCGTTGCACGGCGGCTTCGAGCAGCGTTGCGGCTTCGGGTGCGGCGAGCGACTGGCGCAACATCATCGCCGCGCTGAGCACGGTGCCGTAAGGGTTCGCGACACCTTGGCCGGCGATGTCCGGCGCCGAACCGTGGATCGGTTCGTACACACCGGGACCGGCATCGCCGACCGATGCACTCGGCATCAACCCGAGTGAACCCGAGACCGCCGCGCATTCGTCGGTGAGCACATCGCCGAACAGGTTCTCGGTGAGGATCACGTCGAAATCGCGCGGCCGGCTGACCAGGTACATCGCCATCGCATCGACCAGCAGGTGTTCGAGCTGCAGGTCCGGGAATTCCTCGCGCACGACCCGCGTCACCACCTCGCGCCAAAGCCGCGAGGTTTCGAGCACATTGGCCTTGTCGACCGAGGTGAGTTTGCCGCGGCGTGTGCGCGCGAGGCGCGCGGCAGTGCGGGTGACGCGTTCAACTTCGGCCACGGTGTACGCGCACTCGTCGGTCGCACGGGTTTCGCTGCGCGTGCGTTGCCCGAAGTAGATGCCGCCGGTGAGTTCTCGCACGACCAGCAGGTCGACGCCGGCGATGCGCTCGGGCTTCAACGGCGACGCATCGACCAGGGCCGGATGCACCTGCAGCGGACGCAGGTTCGCATACAGGCCGAGTTCACTGCGCAGGCGCAACAGCCCCGCCTCCGGACGGATCGCGCTCGGCACGTTCGCCCACTTCGGACCACCGACCGCGCCGAGCAGGATCGCGTCTGCCGCACGACAGGCCGCGAGCACGGAGGCCGGGAACGGATCGCCATGCGCGTCGATCGCGGCGCCACCGAAGTCCTGCGCAATGAAGTGCAGACCGAGTCCGGTCTGCGCATCGAGTGCACGCAACACCTCGACCGCCGCCGCCGTCACTTCGGGACCGATGCCATCGCCACCCAACACCACGATATTGCGGCTCATGCCCTTGCCTCCTCAAAGCGCGCGATCGAAGCCTGACGCGCCAGCAGATAGCCGAGCTGGTCGACGCCATCGAGCAGGCATTGGCGCGCGAACGGGTCGACCCGGAACTCGATCGGCGCGTGGCCCGCGCGCTCAATGCGTTGCGACTGCAAGTCGATCGTCAGCGTCTCGCCAGCCGCCGCCAATAGGCTCGCGTGCTCGCCGGGCGTGACCACGATCGCGAGCAGGCCGTTCTTCAAGGCGTTGTTGCGGAAAATGTCGGCGATCGCGGTGCTGATCACCGCCTGGATGCCGGCATCGAGCAAGGCCCAGGGCGCGTGCTCGCGCGAGGAGCCACAGCCGAAATTGTCTCCGGCGATCAGCACCGCGGCGCCTGCATGCTCGGGCTGATTCAACACGAACTCCGGGTTCGGCGTGCCATCGGGCAACCAGCGCCAGTCCTGGAACGCATGGCGGCCGAGACCGGCGCGTGTGGTCGTGGTCAGGAAACGCGCCGGGATGATCTGGTCGGTGTCGATATTCGCGACGGGCAGCGCGACGCTGCGCGATCGGATGCGTGCGATGCCGCTCATGCCGCCACCTCCGTGCGCTGCCAGGCACGCGGGTCCGCGACCACGCCGGCAAGTGCGGACGCCGCCGCCGTCGCCGGGCTGGCGAGCACGGTACGCACGCCCTTGCCTTGGCGTCCTTCGAAATTGCGATTGCTGGTGCTGACCACGAGTTCTCCTGGTTTGGCGATATCGCCGTTCATGCCCAGGCACATCGAACACCCGGGCTCGCGCCATTCGGCGCCGGCGGCGCGGAAGACGCGGTCGAGGCCCTCGGCCTCGGCTTCGCGCTTGATGCGTTCGGAGCCGGGCACGACCAGCATGCGCACATGCGCGGCGATGCGGCGGCCACGCAGCAGTTCGGCGGCATCACGCAGGTCGTTGATGCGCGAGTTGGTGCAACTGCCGACGAAGACGACATCGACGTGTTCGCCGCGGATCGGCGCTTCCGCCTGCAGGCGCATGTAGTCGAATGCCCTGGCGTTCGCCGCGGTCTTCGCGGGCAGGTTGGCGTCGATCGCGACGACCTTGCCGGGATCGGTGCCCCAGGTGACGGTGGGCCTGACCGCGCTGGCATCGATGTCCACCATCTTGTCGAAGACCGCATCGTCGTCGCTGCGGAACGACAACCAGCGCTTTGCTGCCACTTCGAAGGCATCACCCTGCGGCACCAGATGGCGACCGCGCAGCCATTCGATGGTCGTGCCATCGGGCGCGATCAATCCGGCACGCGCACCCATCTCGATCGACATGTTGCACAGGGTCATGCGTTCTTCCATGGTCAGCGCGCGGATCGCGTCGCCGCGGAACTCGATGACATGACCGGTGCCACCGGCGACGCCGACGGTGCCGGCGATGTGCAGGGTCAGGTCCTTGGCGCTGACCCCGCGCGGCAAGCGACCGCGCACGGTCACAGCCATCGTCTTCGGCTTGTGCTGCAGCAGGCATTGCGTGGCCAGCACGTGGCCGACTTCGGTGCTGCCGATGCCGAAGGCGAGCGCACCGAAAGCACCGTGGGTGCTGGTGTGGCTGTCGCCGCAGACGATGGTCATGCCCGGCTGCGTCGCGCCCAGCTCCGGCGCCATCACGTGCACGATGCCGCGGTCGGGCGAGTCATAGCCGTGCAGCGGCACGCCGAAGTCGGCGCAGTTGCGGATCAACGCATCGACTTGCTGCTCGGTCGCGGCGTCGAGGTAGTCGCGGCCGCCGTCGGCGCGCGCCGGTGTGGTCGGCGTCGAATGATCGAGGGTGGCGAGCGTGCGCTGCGGCTGGCGCACGCGCAGGCCACGCTCGCCGAGCAGCGAGAACGCCTGCGGCGAGGTCACCTCGTGCACCAGGTGCAGGTCGATGTAGATCACCGCCGGCAAGCCATCGCCATCGGCCTCGACCAAGTGCGCCTGCCAGAGTTTTTCGAATAGGGTGCTTGTGGTCATGGATCAGGTTCCGGTGGCAGCGAGTTGCGACTGGCGCTCGCGTGCAGCGCTGACGCTGGCGATGCGATTGATGGCTTCGAGCAGGGCCCGTGCCGAGGCTTCGATGACGTCGGTGCTGACCGCCTGGCCGCGGTACTCGCGACCCTGGTGCAGCACGCGCACGCTGGCGCGGCCCTGGGCGTCGCCGCCGCTGGTCACGCTCTGCAACGCGAAATCCTGCACGCTGATGACGAGCCCGGTCGCGCGTGTCAACGCATTCGCGATCGCGTCGACCGGGCCGTCGCCGACCGCTGCCTCGCGCACGGTGCGACCTGCACGGTCGCACAGCGCGACGCTCGCAGTCGGCTCATTGCGACTGCCGACGGCGGTCGCGACATGCAAGGCATCCAGTGTCCACGGCTGCTCGGCATCGTCCTCGACCCCCAGCCACAGCGCCTCGAGATCGGCATCGAAGACCTCCTTCTTGCGATCGGCCAGGCGCTTGTACGCCACCATCAGCACATCGAGATGGGCATCGTCGATGCCATGGCCGAGCGTGGCCAGGCGATCGCGCACCGCGGCGCGGCCGCTGTGCTTGCCGAGCACCAGCGAGGAGCCGAGCACGCCGACGTCTTCGGGCTTCATGATCTCGTAGGTGCTGCGATCGGCGATCATGCCGTGCTGGTGGATGCCGGACTCGTGCGCGAACGCGTTCTCGCCGACGATCGCCTTGTTGCGCGGAATCGCCTGGCCGATGAACGAGGACAGCAGGCGGGCGGCGCCGTACAGGCGCTGGGTGCGGATCTGCGTCCGCACCGGGTAACGGTCCGGGCGCGTGCGCACCGCCATCACGATCTCCTCGAGCGCGGCATTGCCGGCGCGTTCGCCAATGCCGGTCAGGGTGCACTCGACCTGACGTGCGCCAGCCTCGACCGCGGCCAGCGAGTTCGCCACCGCGAGCCCAAGATCGTCATGGCAATGCGTGCTGATGGTGACACCGTCGATGCCGACGACTTCGCGCTTGAGCAGTCGGATCAGCTCGCCGTACTCGCCCGGCGTGGTGAAGCCGACCGTGTCCGGCACATTGATCGTGGTCGCGCCGGCGTCGATCGCGGCGCTGAACAGACGCACCAGGAACTCGGGTTCGGAGCGCGTCGCGTCCTCGGCCGAGAACTCGACGTCGGCGCACAGCGCGCGCGCCTGGTGCACGCCGGCGATGGCGCGTTCGATCACCTCGTTCGCGGTCATGCGCAGCTTCATCTCGCGATGGATCGGGCTCGACGCGATGAAGACATGGATGCGCGGGTGCGCAGCGTCCTTCAAGGCCGCGGCGGTGGCGCGGATGTCGGCCTCATTGCAGCGCGCGAGGCCACAGATGCGCGCCTCGCGCACGGTGCGCGCGATCGCCTGCACCGCCTGGAAGTCGTCGTCCGAGGCATTCGGATAGCCGGCCTCGATGATGTCGACGCCAAGCGCCTGCAGCGTCTCGGCGATGCGCAACTTCTGGATGCGGTTCAGCGTGCAGCCCGGGCTTTGTTCGCCGTCGCGCAGCGTGGTGTCGAAGATCAGCAGCCGCGCGCTCATCGGCGTCGACTCCGTACCGGGATCGGTTGCAGGCGTGCGCGCGGTTCGAGGAACGAGGCGAACAGCGTGGCGAACAGGGTGCGCAGGAAGTTCATGGTGGAGTCCTCGGGTGCAGGGTCTTGCGGGTCGGATCAGGGCGAAAAAAAACCCCGCGTCGTTGCCGGCGCGGGGTTCTGGATTCCTGGTTTCTACGCTGCTGTTCTAGCTCGAAGCCGGTCCATCCCGCACGCTGGGCGGAATAAGAAGCAGGCCAAGAAGTACCGCGCGCACGACCGTTCGCACGGGATCGCGCGGCAGGTTCCGGTCGTGGTGCAGTGCAGTGAACATGGCTGGAAACTCGCATGCGTTCTTGCGAGCTGTCAAGTCTGCGCCATGTGACGAAAACGCATATGGGGCCCGCAGCCGAGTCCGGCCAATCGTGGGTCCGGCTTCAACCGGACGCTTGCAGCTTGGCCTCGCAGAAGCGTCCGGCTGAAGCCGGACCCACCATTTTCCGGGCGCCCTTTTAATGAGGGTCTTCGTGAACTCGTGTGGGTAAAAGCGGGGCATTTCAGAGCGCCGGCAGCATGCAGGTAAGGACTTTGAGGCGGAGATATTCCTCGTCGCGCAGTCCGTAGGCGCGGCGCTGGATGACGCGGATCTTGTTGTTGAGCCCTTCGACGAAGCCGAGCGAGACCTTGTTCTCGGGCTGGCAGTAGGCGGCGATGCCGTCCCAATGGCGCTCGATCATGTCGGCAAATTTCTCGAACGGTTTCAGACGCTGCCAACGCAGCGATGCGCGCCATTGATCGAAGAAGCGCCGCGCCCAGGCTTCGCGCTGGTAGTCCCAGAGTTGGCCGAAACTTTCCTTGAGCAGGTAGGCGGTGTTGAGACGCCTGTTCGCGGCGAGCAGGCGTTTGAGCGCAGCGCGGCCATCGACGCTGAGGTTCTCGCGATGCGACAGCAAGGTGTATTTGTGGCCCTTGATGTAGCTGCGATCCTTGCCGCTGAGGCGGGCGTATTCGGACTTGCGTACTGCGTCCAGGGCGTCGCCCAGATGGCGCATGACGTGGAACTTGTCGAACAGGATCGCCGCCTGCGGTGCATGCGCCGTGGTCGCGTTGCGAAATGGCTTCCACATGTCCATCACCGCAAGCCGGATGCCCGCGGATTTCCTTGTGCCAAGCGCCTCGTAGAACATCGCCATGCTCGCCTCGGAACGATCATTGCCGCCGAACCAGATCGGTCGCCGACGGATCAGATCGCTGACCACAATGCGATAGGTGTGACCCTTGCGGATCGAGATTTCGTCAATGCCAATCGCCTTCGGTCCGGGCATTCCCGCGCGCTTGAGTTGCTCGGCCATGTACTGCTTGTCCAGCGCCTTCACCGTCTGCCAATCAAGCTTGAATTCCTTGGCGACATCGCTGATCGAGGAACCGCGACAGCGCTGCCCGATGTGCCACGCAAACCGCTTCGTGTAGAACGGATTGTCGGCCAGGAAGTCGAGCTGCTCCGTCTTCACCTTGCCGCAAGCTGCGCAGGCCACACGCCGGACCACGATGTCGAGATAGACCCGAGTGTCGCCACAGGACAGGTCGCGTACGCGTCGAACACGATGGTCGTACCAACCGAGCTGAACACGTCCGCAACATCCGCAGACGGTTTTTTTGCGCGCCGTTCGAGCGCGATGACCCGCGCCTTCGGATCACCTAACACGCCCTTGATCGCCGCCTTCGCACGGCAACCCGGGAACCGATACGCGTCGAGCAGGCGACGCACCCGAGCAGACGATTTGGCCATCGCTCAAGCGTGCCAGAATTCCCACCAACCCCAAACTGCCGCATCGCCAAGCTGGATGCGCCTTGCAGGGCGAGCTACGGGCTCAAATCACCCACACGGCTTCACGAAGAGCCTTTAATGAACGCGGGCGCGCGAAATCGGTCGCAGCCGTCAGTCCGCGATTTGGTGCATCGCGGAAATTTGTGCTTGACAATTCCACGAAGCGGCCTCTAGCTTCGGGGCCATGACGACCCCCTTCGCCGCCACGAATCCGAGCCAAGACATTGCCATGTCGCGGCGACTCGTGGGTGCGAACTCACTTCTCAACCTCGTAGTACTCATTACGCCCTCACCCGAGCGGGATGCGTGCTTGACCTGACCTAGACCAAGAATCAGGACTCCACCGAAACCCCCGCTCCGGAAGGACGCGGGGGTTTCGTTTTTTCGGGGTCCCAAATTCCCGAACCGAGACAGACCGAATGCGTAGCAATGCCATCAAACACGGACCCGACCATGCACCCGCACGCGCGATGTTGCGCGCCACCGGGCGCGACGACGCGGCAATCGCGAAACCCTTCGTCGCGGTTGTGCATTCGTGGTCGGACGTGTCGCCGTGCAACTTCACCCTGCGCGCTGCCGCCCAGCACGTGCGCCGCGGCATCGAAGCCAACGGCGGCACCGCGATCGAGTTCAACACCATCGTCGTCACCGACGGCATCGCCATGGGCACCGCCGGCATGCGCGCCTCGCTGGTGTCGCGCGACTGGATCGCCGACTCGATCGAGCTCGCGGTCAACGGCCACAGCCTCGATGCAATGGTGATCCTGTGCGGTTGCGACAAGACCATCCCGGCTGCGGCGATGGCCGCCGCGCGCATGAACATCCCGACCGTGGTGCTGTACGGCGGCTCGATCGCGCACGGCGTGCACCACGGCCAGCACATCACCATCCAGGAGGTGTTCGAAGCGGTGGGCGCACATTCGGCCGGGCGCATCGACGACGCCGAACTGCTCGCAGTCGAGAAGGATGCCTGCCCCGGTGCCGGCGCCTGCGGCGGCCAGTTCACCGCGAACACGATGGCGATGGTGATGACCATGCTCGGGCTGTCGCCGCTCGGCGCCAATGACTTGCCGGCGATCCATGTCGATCGCGCCCGTGCCGGCGAAGATTGCGGCCGCCTGGTGATGGAATGCCTGCGCCGCGACTTCACTCCGCGCCAGGCGCTGACGCCGGCCGCGTTTCGCAATGCCGCACGCATGGTCGCCGCGACGGCCGGGTCGACCAACGCCGTGCTGCACCTGCTCGCGATCGCGCACGAGGCCGGGGTGCCGCTCGCGATCGACGACTTCGATGCGATTGCCGCAATCACCCCGGTGATCGCCGACCTGAAACCCGGTGGCCGCTACACCGCGATCGAACTGACCGCCGCCGGTGGCACCACGCGCGTCGCGCAGATGCTGATGCAGGGCGGCGTGCTTGAAGACCACCCGAGCATCGAGGGCGATTCGATGCTGGCGCTGCTGGCGGATATCGATCTCGGCGAACAACCGGAGCCGGTGGTGTACCCGCTGAGCCAGCCGCTGAAGCCACGTGGCGGCTTCGCGATCCTGCATGGTTCGCTGGCACCGGAAGGTTGCGTGGTGAAGCTCGCCGGCCACGGCCGCATGCGCTTCGAGGGGCCGGCGCGCGTGTTCGACGGTGAGCCGGCGGCGTTCGCCGCGGTCCAGGCCGGCAGCATTCGCAGCGGCGATGTCGTGGTGATCCGCCATGAAGGGCCGGCCGGCGCACCGGGCATGCCCGAGATGCTGGCGGTCACCGCGGCGCTGATGGGCCGCGGCCTCGGCGCCGAAGTCGCGCTGATCACCGACGGCCGTTTCAGCGGCGCCACGCACGGGCTGATGGTCGGCCACGTCGCGCCGGAGGCGGCGCGCGGCGGCCCGATCGCGGCGATCGCCGATGGCGACCCCATCGTCATCGACGTCGACGCGCGTCGTCTCGACTGCCTCGCCGACCTGTCGGCGCGTAAACCCGATCCGCTGCCGCCGCGCGCGACCCGCGGCGTGCTCGCGAAATACGCGCAGCTGGTCGGGTCGGCTTCGAAGGGAGCGATCACCAGTCCCTAGAGCAACCCCCTCCCAACCTCCCCCTGGCTGCGCCAAGGCGAGGAGCCATTCACCCAAGCATCCACCAGGAGCAACACGCAATGAGCCCGATCACCGCAGCACTGAAAGAACAGACCATCGCCGTCATCGGTTACGGCAGCCAGGGGCGCGCGCATGCGTTGAACCTGCGCGACTCCGGCTTCCAGGTCATCGTCGGCGCGCGCCGCGACGGCCCAAGCTGGCACCAGGCCCAGGCCGATGGCCTGCAGGTGTTCGAACCCGGCGCGGCCGCGGCCAAGGCCGACCTGATCGCGCTGCTCACGCCCGACATGCAACAGCCCAAGGTGTTCGAGGAGTCGATCGCACCGAACTTCAAGCCCGGCGGCGCGCTGCTGTTCGCGCATGGCTTCAACATCCACTTCAAGCAGATCCAGACCGACGACAAGTGGGACATCATCCTGGTGGCGCCCAAGGGTCCGGGCGCGCTGGTCCGGCGCGAATACGAGACCGGCCACGGCGTGCCCTGCCTGGTCGCGGTGCACAAGGACGTGTCCGGGCAAGCGCTCACGCGCGCACAGGCCTATGCGCACGGCATCGGCGGCGCCCGCGGCGGTTTGATCACCACGAGCTTCGCCGAGGAAACCGAGACCGACCTGTTCGGCGAGCAGGCGGTGCTGTGCGGCGGCGTCACCGAACTGGTGGTGCAGGGCTTCGAAACGCTGGTCGAAGCCGGCTATCAACCCGAAGTCGCGTACTTCGAGTGCATGCATGAGCTGAAGCTGATCGTCGACCTGCTGCACGAAGGCGGCATGGCCAAGATGCACCGCTACATCAGCGAGACCGCGCAGTACGGCGACCTCACCCGCGGCCCGCGCATCGTCGACTCGAGCACGCGCCAGCACATGCGCGACATCCTGCACGAGATCCAGGACGGACGCTTCGCACGCGAGTGGGTCGCCGAATACCGCAGCGGCAACGCCAACTACAAGGCGTTGAAGCAGGCCGATCTCGACCACCCGATCGAGACCGTCGGTGCCCGTCTGCGCGCGCGCATGCCCTGGCTCGATCCGGCCAAGCGCGCCGCACACGCAGCCGCGGCTCCAGCCGCCGCACCCGCGAAAGAACCCGCCACCGCCTGAGCGCAGACCATGACCCACTGCGACGACCATGATGCGATGAAGACCGGAGCCGAATGGCTGATCCACGCGCTCGAAGCCGAGGGCGTGGACACCGTATTCGGCTATCCGGGCGGCGCCATCATGCCGGTCTACGACGCACTCGTCGGCTCCAAGCTGCGACACATCCTCGTGCGCCATGAACAGGGCGCGGCGCTGGCCGCGGTCGGCTATGCACGTGCCAGCGGCCGCGTCGGCGTGTGCATGGCGACCAGTGGTCCCGGTGCGACCAACCTGCTCACCGGCATCGCCGATGCATACCTGGACTCGGTGCCGATCGTCGCCATCACCGGCCAGGTGCCAACGCACCTGATGGGCACCGATGCCTTCCAGGAAGTCGACGTGTTCGGCATGTCGCTGCCGATCGTCAAGCACAGCTTCATCGTGCGCCGCGCCGAGGACATCGCAGCGACCGTGCGCGAGGCCTTCGCGATCGCCGCCGAAGGACGTCCCGGCCCGGTGCTGATCGACCTGCCCAAGGACATCACCGTGGCCAAGGCCAAGGCGCGTCCGAGCACGCGCATCGAGCAGCACCCGGGTGCGCCGCACGGCAAGGACATCACCCAGGCGCGCGCGCTGCTCGCGGCGGCACAGCGGCCGGTGATCTACGCCGGCGGCGGCGTTGGCATCGCCCACGCCGAAGCGGCCCTGCAGCGCTTTCACGAAATCACCCGCGCGCCGGCGGTGTGCACGCTGAAGGGCCTCGGCGGCGTCGACGCCAATGATCCGCTGTATCTCGGCATGCTCGGCATGCATGGCAACCAGGCGGCGAACTTCGCGGTCGACCTGGCCGACCTGCTGATCGTGGTCGGCGCGCGTCTGGATGATCGCGCCACCGGCAAGCTCGACACCTTCGCGCCGCACGCGCAGGTGATCCACCTCGACGCCGACGCCGCCGAGATCGGCAAGCTGCGACATGCCGATGTCGCGCTGCACGGCGACCTGATCAAGAGCCTGGATGCACTGGCGATGCCGCTGCGCATCGACCCGTGGCGGGCGCACTGCCAGGGACTGCGCGTGCAGCACCAGTGGCGCTACGACGCCCCCGGCGACGACATCTACGCGCCGCTGCTGTTGAAGCAGTTGAGCGAACTGGGTGGTCCCGACATGGTCGTCAGCTGCGATGTCGGCCAGCACCAGATGTGGGTGGCGCAGCACTGCCGCTTCTCCCGCATCAGCCATCACCTGTCGAGCGCCGGACTCGGCACCATGGGCTTCGGCCTGCCGGCCGCGATCGGCGCGAAACTCGCCCGCCCGGCTGCCACCGTGGTCTGCGTCAGCGGCGACGGCTCGATCATGATGAACATCCAGGAGCTGGCGACGCTGCACCGCTACGGCATCCCGATCAAGATCGTGTTGCTCGACAATTCCGGCCTCGGCATGGTGCGCCAGTGGCAGACGCTGTTCTTCAACGAGCGCCACAGCGAAGTCGATCTTTCCGACAACCCGGACTTCGCCGAGCTGGCGCGCGCGTTCCGCATCCCGGCCGCGACGATCACCCGCCGCGAGCAGGTCGAACCCGCCCTGCGCGCGCTGCTCGACGCGCCTGGCGCGTTTCTGCTGCACGTGAAGATCGACGCCCGCGCCAATGTCTGGCCGCTGGTGGCCCCGGGCAAGTCGAATGCGCAGATGATGGTCGAGCAGCCCGCCACCGCCGCGTCAGCGCCATGACAAAGCGTCATCAGCATCCCGCAAGAAATCGCTTGACACCTCCACAAGCCCACCACTAGTTTCGAACCCATGACCCGTCGCCCCGCCATCCACGCGTTGTCCACGCACACCTCTCCGGTGTCGCCGGCGACCGCGTGCATCGCTGCCGCCGGCCGCTGCGTTTCGCTCGTACTCGTACTCGTACTCATTACGCCCTCACCGGAGCGGGAAGAGTGCTTGACCTGATGCGATAAGCAACCCAATCAGGACACCACCGAAACCCCCGCTCCGAAAGGCGCGGGGGTTTCGCGTTTTGGGGCCCCGGAAATCACGATGACAGGAGAAATGACCATGAACGACATCCATGCCCTGGGACTGGTTCTCGCCCGCAGCGAAGGCGCGCTGCTGCGTCTGCTCGGCACCGTGCAGCGGCGCGGCTTCGAGATCGCCGGCCTGAGCACGCAGCCACGCGACGCCGACACCTGGATCGTGTTGATGCAGCTGAGCTCGGCGCGCGATGTGCAGACGCTGAAGCGCCAGGTTGAGAAGCTCTACGACGTGGTCGGCTTCCTCGACACTGAAACCAGCCCGCGCCGCATGCCGCAGCCGCAGTTCGCCGCCGCCGCCTGAGCCCGCCCGATCCCGAGAGGTAGACCCCATGTCCTTCAAAGCCACCCAATACATCTGGCACAACGGCCACTTCGTTCCCTGGCAGGACGCCAAGGTGCACGTGCTCGCGCATGGCCTGCACTATGGTTCCTCGGTGTTCGAGGGCATCCGCGCCTACGCGACGCCGAAGGGCACGGCGATCTTTCGCTTGAGCGACCACCTGGAGCGCCTGTACGAATCGGCGCGTATTCATCGCATGCGTATTCCCTATGCGCGCGCTGAATTGCACGAAGCCTGCCGCCAGATCGTGCGCAACAACCGTCTCACGCGCGGCGCCTACCTGCGCCCGATCGCCTATCGCGGCATGGTCGGCTACTCGCTGGCACCGGACCCGAATGCGCCGGTGGAAGTCGCGATCGCGGCCACCGAAATGGCTGCCTTCCTCGGCAACGAAGCGATCGGGAACCGCGTCGAGGCCTGCGTCTCCTCGTGGCAACGCCCGGCAGCGAACACCTTGCCGGTGTCGGCCAAGGCCGGTGGCAACTACCTCAACAGCCAGCAGATCAGCATGGAAGCCGCGCGCCACGGCTACCACGAAGGCATCGCGCTCAATGTCGATGGCATGCTCGCGGAAGGCGGCGGTGAAAACCTGTTCCTGGTCAAGCGCGGCGTGCTGTACACGCCACCGACCGGAGCCGCGATCCTGGCCGGCATCACCCGCGACTCGATCCTGCAGATCGCCCGCCAGCTCGGCTACGAGGTGCGCGAGCAGGCGATGCCGCGCGAGGCACTGTACGTCTGCGACGAGGCGTTCTTCACCGGTACCGCCTGCGAGATCACGCCGATCCGTTCGATCGACGGCCTGACCATCGGCGAAGGCGCGCGCGGACCGATTACGCGCGAATTGCAGGACGCGTTCTTTGGCCTGTTCAACGGCAGTACCCACGACGCCTGGGGCTGGCTCGATCACGTCGGCGGCGGCGAGATCGAGGTCGAACACGACCTCGCCACGGCACTGGCATGACCTTCCCGGCCGCCGCCGTTGCCTGCTCCACCCCTTCCCCGGCGGCGGTGGCGGCCACCTACCTGCAACGCGTACTCAAGGCGCGCGTCTACGATGTCGCGATCGAGTCGGCGCTGGAGCGCGCACCACGACTGTCGAAGCGACTCGGCGCACTGGTGCTGCTCAAGCGCGAAGACCAGCAGCCGGTGTTCTCGTTCAAGCTGCGCGGCGCGTTCAACAAGATCGCCTCGCTCGATGCGGCGGCGCGCGCACGCGGCGTGATCTGCGCCTCGGCCGGAAATCACGCGCAGGGCGTGGCCCTGGCGGCGCGCCGGCTCGGCCTGCGCGCGGTGATCGTGATGCCGACCACGACGCCGCGCATCAAGACCCAGGCGGTAGCCGATCTCGGCGCCGAGATCGTGCTGCACGGCGACGACTTCGATGCCGCCTGCGCGCATGCGCGTGAACTCGAACGCGAGCAGGGCCTGAGCTTCGTGCATCCGTTCGACGACCCCGAAGTGATCGCCGGCCAGGGCACGATCGCGATGGAGATCCTGCGCCAGCGCCACGGCGAGGAGATCGGCTGCATCGTGGTGCCGGTCGGCGGCGGCGGCCTGATCGCCGGCGTCGCTGCCTATGCCAAGGCGCTGTATCCGCACATCCGCATCATCGGAGTCGAATCCGAGGATGCGCCGACCCTGCGCGATGCACTCGCCGCCGGACACCCGGTACGGCTGCCGCGCGTCGGCGTGTTCGCCGACGGCACCGCGGTGCGCGAGATCGGCCACGAAACCTTCCGCGTCGCGCAAGGCCTGGTCGACGAGGTCGTGCTGGTCTCGACCGACGAAATCTGCGCCGCGATCCAGGACATCTTCGAGGACACCCGCGTCGTCGCCGAGCCCTCGGGTGCGCTCGCGGTCGCCGGGCTCAAGCGCTGGCTGCAGTCCAACGATTGCGGCGAGCGCGCCTGCGTCGCCGTGGTCAGCGGCGCCAACATGAACTTCGATCGCCTGCGCCATGTCGCCGAACGCGCCGACCTCGGCGCCGAGCGCGAGATGCTGCTGGCGGTCAGCATTCCCGAACAGCCGGGCAGCTTCAAACGCTTCTGCGAAGTCATCGGTACGCGCGCGGTCACCGAGTTCAACTATCGCTACCGCGATGTCGGTGCCGCACACATCTTCGTCGGCCTCGCCATCGACCCCGGCAGCGACGACCGCGCCGATGTCGTACACGCGATCCGCGCCGCCGGGCTCAAGGTCGAGGACCTGAGCCGCAACGAGATGGCCAAGCTGCACGTGCGCTACATGGTCGGCGGCAAGGCCGCGGGCATCGCCGACGAGCGCCTGTTCCGCTTCGAGTTCCCGGAACGTCGCGGTGCCCTGCTCAAGTTCCTCGACGCCATCGGCACCGACTGGAACATCAGCCTGTTCCACTACCGCAACCACGGCTCCGACCACGGCCGCGTCCTCGCCGGCATCCAGGTCCCGCCCGCCACCGCGAGCGCCTTCACCCAACACCTCGCCGAGCTCGGCTATCCCCACGCCGAAGAAACCAGCAACCCGGCGTATCGGGCGTTTTTGTAACTGCGAACGAAGCGCAACCATCTGCTGCGCTGCTCTGGCGCACCGCCGGGTCCTCGCTCAAGGCAAGGCGTGCACCGCGCAGACTCCGGCCAAGCGCTTGTCTCCGGCGCACGGGCGTGCGGTCAGCCAGTCGCCGCGGTAGTCGAGCAGGCGGTCGCAATAGGCCGCAACGCGATTGCGCGACAACTCTGACAGCACGAATCGCTCGTCTCCGAGCAATTCCCAAAGCGCGACGCCAGCGAGAATGCCGCCGCGATAGCTACTTTCCAGCGACCAAGTCGTAACTCCGTGCTCGCGTGCGTACGACCGAAACATCTGCCTGCTGGTGAGCTGGTGAGCTTTTCGCGTCCAATCCGGTGTCACCGGAGCTCCCGATGCAACCACCACCTGGCGAAGTTCCGCGCCTGCAAGCGTGGCGCAGGTCTGGAAGGAGTACGCCATCGCTTCCTCACTGACAAGGTTGGCTCGCGGAATTCCGAACCCGCTCGCACTCGTCGCGAACACATGGGTCAGCTCGTGCAGGGCCACCGTCTGCAGGTTCCAGAGCGCATCGAACTCCGCGTACTCCTCGGAAGCCGACCCCACTCCGATTGCGATCCGCATCGGTACGCCGCGATCACTGATCGGTTGTCGAGAACGATGGCGCAGGTGAAATCCTGCGGGCACCAGGATCACCTCCACATCAAGCCCGGGAATCGGTCGCGAAAAATGCTTCTCCATCTGGGAGACCATCCACAGCGCAGGCTCCCAAAAGAGCCCCTTGGCCGGACTGGACGCTGGATCGATGTTCGGCACAATCGCCGCCGCGTAGGTTTCCCGCGCGAGCGGCGCAGGCGAGATCAGCAAGCGCAGCGCCACCTTTCCCGAGCGTGCCTCCCGAAGCACGATGAACTCCTCGACTGGCAACGCCTGATCGCCATAGTCGAGTTCGCTGTCTACCCGTACCAACGTCTGCGAGCCACGCCGAACGACACTGACCTCCGCGGACGCCACCGGCGCGGATGCGACAGGTACCGACTGGATCGTCATCACCAAGAGCAACAGCAACGCGCCCCACAGCGTTCGGTTTCGAGATTGCTGGGTCGATTCAACGCGACGGAATTGACCTTCCCGAAACCGGCTCTCCTGCCCTTGTTCACGCATCACCAAGTAACCCAAGAACTATCTCCAGCCAATTGGCTCTCACTCGTGCATCGCACCAACTGAACGTACTGCGCCGGACACGGGAGTGGAAATTCCACCCCCGCGCGAAACCTGTCTATTCCAGCGCGCAACCGTCGCAACCGCCATCACCGGCACCGCTGTACCAACTTCTTGAACCACCGACATCAACGACACCATCGTAGACAATCTTGAAGGTGACCAGATTCGTGCCGGACTTGCTGAAGAAGCCGACGCTCGCCACATCTCCAGCAACCTCATCTGCCATTCCGTTTTGTCCGCGCAGCCAGGAGTTCACAGCTGGCGGGTTATCGAATCGCACTTCGTATTGCTGCTGGGTTGCCGGAAAATTGGCAGAGGCAACGATTGCCCCATGGCGACGCAACACGATGTTGATTGAGGTCGCCACGTAGCTCTTCGCCACCAAGTTGGATTCCGACAGATCAATCCACACACGCGCTGCATCAAAGGTATTGAAGTCGAGCGTTCCACTCGCCGCGGATTTTTCAAACGTGGCTCGGCATTGTGCTTGGTGGACCCCTCCACTACTTCCTCCGTGACCGCTGCAGGAGACCTCTTTCACTCGCGTCCCTGCGCAGCCAACCATGGCCAATCCAGCCAGCACTGCGAAACCCAGCCAAGTTTTTCCGTTCATGTGTTTGTTCCTCTACTCGTGACCCCCTGCCGCGACGAAACTACCCCCCCCCGCAACACTGTCACAACCTGTCACTTCTTGCAGGTAGACAGGTGAAGCGCTCCTTTTGCCGTCGGCCTCGTCAGCAACCCTGGCACCCAACGCCGCATCGATCTCGCGCGCGCGACTACCGCAACCACGACTCCGACCACCGCAATGGCGCGAACAGGTTCATAGCATCGCGCGAAACTGTTCTGGCGTCAGCCCGGCGTCGCGCACGGCGTCAAGGTGACTGATGCCGGGAATCTTCGGGATGGCTAGCGCGCGACTTCGATCTCGCGCACGTCTTCGCCTTCAAGCTCGGCATCGATCGCCGCAAGATACTCGCGGATCGCGTCGCTGATGTTGGTGATCGCCTCCGCCTCGGTGGCGCCTTGCGACCAGCAACCGGGCAAGCCGGGCACGGACACGGCGAATCCCTCGTCGGACGGATGCAGGGCGATTCGATAGCGCATGGCGGTCACCTCAAGGCCGATTGTAAGCCTCCGCTGCAGGCAAGTCAGGCTTTCACCCGCCGCAGTCATCGCTGGCGCCATGATCGCCGCATGTCTGGCGGAGGCGGAGCATGCGATGCAGATGACCGAGTACCCACACGGGGCGCCGTGCTGGTTCGAGCTGGAGACGAGCGACCACCGCGGTGGGCAGGCGTTCTGGTCGCAGTTGTTCGGATGGGCCTGCGACGACTTCCCGATGCCGGGTTCGGACGCGGTGTACACGATGTTCGCGCTCGGCGGCGATGCCCACGTGGCGGCGGTGTACGCGCTCGATCCCGCGATCGCCGCTCAGGGTTCAGTCCCGCACTGGAACGTCTACTTCCGCGTGCTCGATTGCGACACGGCGACCGCCAAGGCGCTGGCCGCAGGTGGAAGCGTGCTGGCCGGGCCGTTCGATGTCGGCACGCACGGCCGCATGAGCTATCTCGCCGATCCGGAGGGCGCCGCGTTCGGGCTCTGGCAGCCCTTCGAGCACCAGGGCGCCGGGCGTATCCACGAAGTCGGCGCAGTCGGTTGGGTCGAGCTTGCGGCCCGCGACACGGTGCGTGCCGCCGAGTTCTATCGTGCCGTGCTCGACTGGGAAGTCAGCGAGATGGAAATGCCGCACGGGCTATACCGGCTGTTCGCGGCCGGCGGCACGCAATGGGGCGGCCTGCTCGGCATGACCGAGGAGTGGGGCGAGATGCCTGCGCACTGGTCGATCTACTGGCGCGTTGCAAATGTGGACGCCGCCGTCGCGAAGGCGAAGTCGCTCGGCGGCATGCAGTGCTTCCCGAGCTTCGACGCGCCCGGTGTCGGCCGCATCGGTCGCGTCAATGACGCGCAGGGCGTCGGCGCCTATCTGATCGAGTTTCCATCGGCCGCCTGAGCAGGTTGACGCAACGGTTTCACTCGAACGCGGCGACCCGCGCTTCGAGTGCGGCAATGCCCTCGCGCAATGCCAGCACCTGTGCCTCCAGCTCGGACACTCGCTGCGCCAGCGGCGATGCGCCGACCACCGTCGCAGGCTCGTCGTCCTCGCGCCGTGCGTGTGCCTCCACCGGGCCGCAGAACAGCTGGGCGTAGCGGTCTTCACGCTGCCCGGAGGCGCGTCCGATGTTGCCGACGAAACCGCGCTGCTGCAGGCGCTCCAGCACCTGCTTCACGTCATCGAGCGACCCGACCTCGGCAAGGCGATCGCTGCGCGTCAGCAACTCCGGCGCCGACTGCGGCCCACGCAACATCAGCAGGCACAGCAGCGCACGCTGCGGTTTGGTCACGCTCAACTTGTCCTCGATGCGATGCTCGTAGCGATGCGCACGCGAGCCATGCACCACACGCACCCAGCCGCGGTCCTCGAGTTCGCGCAGCGCGTGGCCGACCTCGCCCTCCTCGACATTCATCAGCGGTTCGCGACTGGTCTTCTGGTTCGCTGCCAGCACCAGCGAGTTCACCGTCAGCGGATACGCCTCCGGCGTCGTCGCCGCCTTCTCGATCAGACAACCGACGATGCGGGCTTCGGTCGGACTGAGGCACAACGCCTCGTCGAGTGGTTGGGTCATGCGTGCCTCCTGGGCAGAAGACGCGCAGTGTGGCGCAGCGCATCCGCTCGCGCATCCACCCACCACGGGGCAAGTCCACTGCTAGCATCGCCGCCAGTGCCACCACCGGAGAAGCATCGTGAACCGCTTGCTTGGCGTCTGCTTGTTCGCACTCGCGCTGGTCTGCCCGCCCACTGCGCGCTGCGCCGAGGCTCCGCTGCTGCTGGTGCTGGACGGTTCTGGGTCGATGTGGGGACAGGTCGGCGGCGAGGCCAAGATCGTCGGCGCGCGCCGTGTCGTCAACGAACTGGCATCCGGGCTCGACGATGCGACTTCGCTGGGACTGATCGCCTACGGCCATCGCCGCGAGGGTGATTGCAACGATATCGAGGCGCTGCTGCCACTGGCTGCGCTCGACCGCGACGCGCTCCGCAAAGCCGTCAACCAGATCACCCCCAAGGGCAAGACGCCGATTACGGCAGCGCTCCAGCGTTCGCTGGAATTGGCTCCGGTGAACGCCACCGTGGTGCTGGTCACCGATGGCCTCGAAACTTGCGGCGGTGATCCTTGCGCCGCAGTGAAGACGGCCAAGGCAAAGGGCTCCGAATTCGTCCTGCACGTCATCGGGCTGGACGTGGGCAGCGAGGATGTTTCCTCGCTCGAGTGTGCCGCGCAGGCCGGGGGTGGGCTGTACTTGCCCGCGAAAGACGCTGCCGAACTGGCGCATGCGCTGCAAGCTGCGGTCGCAATGCCCTCGAATGCTCCCGCAGGCGCGCTCGTGGTCGAGGCCAGGCGCAACGGCGCACTGCAGGATGTCGCGTTGCGCATCCAGCCCGAGGACGGCGCCATCGACATCGTCGCCCGCACCTACGCCACAAGTGCGACCAACCCGCGCACCATCCCGCTCGCGGACGGTCGCTACGCCGTGCAGGCCACCGCCATCGGCCTCGCCGAATCCGCGCCACGCCGCTTCGCGGTGGAAATCCGCGGTGGCGAACGCGTCCCGAAACTGCTCGACTACTCGACCGGCGAACTCTTCGTTGGCGCCACCCGAAACGGGGCGCTCACCGACGTCCGTTACCAAGTGTTCAACGCCGGGGACCGCCTGGACGCCGTCGCCGCCGGACGAACCTACGACCATGCCAGCCACAACCCCGCGCGCGTGGTACTGGCGGCCGGCCACTACGACGTGGTCATGGACGGACTGGATCTGGCCGACAAACCGCGCCACGAACAACGCGATGTGGTCGTCTCCGCCCAGGGGCGCAGCGAGTCGGCGCACGACTTCGCCGCGGGCACGCTGCAGCTCGGCGCACAGCGCGGCGACCATCTGGCCGATGCCACGATCCAGATCGAGCGAGACGGCAAGGCTGTCACCGCCGGCCGTACCTACCAGAGCGCCGCTTCCAACCCGAAGTCCTTCGTGCTTTCGCCCGGCGACTACCAGGTCCGTATCACCGAAATCCGCGGCGAAGCCCGGCGCCTCGCCATCCGCATCGACGCCGGCCAGACCCAAACCCACAGCATCGACTTTGCGATTGCCGAGCAGAAGGCCGGCGAGTAGCGCTACCTCGGCTGTTGCGCGGCCGCGACGATGGATGCGCGCGCCACCTCACGGCGCCGGCTCAGGCCGGGCCGCTTGGCGCAAACAACGGGAAGAAATCGCGGTCGGCCTTGAGCAGGTGACGGGAGACAACTTCGTCGGCGAGGAACTCGACGACGCCGCCAAGGTTGGCGTCGCCGCTGTCGAGCGCGGTGCGCAACTCGCGGGCGCGTTCGAGCAGGGTGGCGTGGATGCGTCGGTGTGCGTCGAGGCGCGCGTAGCCGCGCGCCGCCAGCTCCGCCTCTTCGTCGGCGAAATGGGTGGCGACGTGGCGCAGCAGGCGGTCGTAGATCGGCGTGACCAGGTTCTGGCTGCTGCCGTGGGTGAGGAAGGCGTCGATCAGCTCGTTGGCCAGGTCGAACAGTTCGCGATGCTCGCGGTCGATCACCGCATTGCCGCACTCGTAGGCCTCCTGCCAGACCAGATGCAGGGCCGAGGTGCCATGCGCTGCCGCCCACAGGTCGGAGTTGCCGCGCGCATCGACGCGCATCGCGTTGCGACCGGCGCACTTGGCGGCGTAGAGCATGACGTCGGCGCGGTGGAACCACTCGTCGGCAGACTCGGAGGCCAGGTGTTCGGCCACACCGAGGCTGACCGTCAGGCGGCCGACGCCAGGGAATGCGTGCCCGGCGACGGCCTCGCGCAGGCTTTCGGCGACCCGCGCCGCGCCGCGATGCCCAGACGCGGTGGCCAGCACCGCGAACTCTTCGCCACCCCAGCGGAACAGCCGGTCCGACGTCCGCACCGCCAGGCTGGCAACGCGCGCCAAATCGGACAGGACCTGGTCCCCGACCTGGTGACCGAAGCCGTCGTTGACATCCTTGAAGTGATCGACGTCGAACAGGATCAGCGACAGCGGTTGCTTATGCCGCAGGCTGCGCCTGATTTCGGGATCGAGCGAGCTGTCGAAGTGCATCCGGTTCCACAGGCCGGTCAGCGCATCGGTGACGACGCGCCGCTCGAGCGCCGCGATGCGCTCGCTCAGGCTCAGCGTGGCCGGACAGGCGGTGAGCCCCGGACAGTTGTCCGGGAGCGAGAACGGACCGTGGTCCACGTGCGCCATGCCGACACTCCCCGCGAATAGCGAAAGTCCCGCCGCCTGCATCCCCAGACGCAGACGCCACCCCCCGGTGCCGCCGGATGATTGCACTGCGCGCCGGGACGCACAATCCGACCGCTGCCAGTGACGTCAGCACCACCGACCAGGTCAGTCGGATGCGATCGCGTCGATCTGCTCGCGATAGCGCGTGCGCGCCTCGGCGTTTTCGACCCGTCCGAGGCGGGCGCGCGCGTCGGCGGCGGCACGCCGACTGGCCGCCGCGTCGACCGGGCGCAGTGCGCGCGCATGACCAATCAGCGTCTCCACACGCAGGTCGTCGGGCAACTCGGCGCGGTCGATCAGCGCGAGCGCCTGGTGCGTGTACCGCGCCGCCTCGGCATGCCGTTGCAGCTCGATCAGACTCTGGGCGATGCCATTCAGCACGTACACCAGATCCGGGTGGTTCTCGCCGAACGCGGCGCGGCCTGATGCCAGCGCGCGTTCGTAGGCCGGCACCGCTTCGGCATCGCGGTTGGCCGAGTCGAGCGCGATCGCCAGCGTGAGCAAGGCAGCGTGGCTGGTAGCGTGCTGCTCGCCGTAATTGGCCAGCGCGATTGCCAGCGCGCGCTCGGATTCGCGGATTCCGGCGGCGAACTCGCCAAGGTATTGCAGGATCTGAGCGTAGTTCGAGCGCAGCTGCGACAGCCGCGGATGCTCGGCCCCCAGCGCCGCCTCGGCGCGTGGCAGCAATCGTTCGTACACGCGACGCGCCTCGGCGTAGTCCCCGAGCGCGAGTGCGGCGTTGCCGAGCATGCTCTCGACCTGAAGCGACTCGAACACCGGAGCCGCCTCGCCCAGGGCATCGATGCGCCCGCGCGCCGCCTGGGCGATGCCGCGGTACTCCTCGTAGCGACCAGCCTGCAGCGCGAGTCTTCCTTCGCTGAACAGGACTTCCAGCTCGCGCAGCGGCATCGACTCGCCGCTGCGCACCATCTCGGCGCGTGCCAATCCTCGCCACCAGGCTGCGGCCTCGGCCTGCTTCAATCGCTCGCCGATCACCGCCGCTGCGCGCGCGGCCGCCGCAACGCTGGCAAGGGCATCGCGCGCCGTCAGCGCAAGCACGTAGGCTTCGCGATAGCGCGCGGACGCCGGCTCGTACTCGCCGCGTTCCTCGCGGATGCGAGCGTCCAGCAGCGCCGCCTCGGCTGCCAGCGGCGGATACTCGAGCGCCGCCGCCGGCACCGCCGCGACCCGTTTCGCTGCCGCATCCACGCGCGCCGCCAGCATCTCGGCGCGTGCCGCCGCAAGTTCGTCCCCATGATGCGCGACCAACGCGCGCAGGCGCGCATCCACCGGCAGCGCCGGCCGCTCCAGCATCGACTGCGAGGTCGTGCAACTGGCGCTGTCGGACAGTCCGTCCAGTACTTGAGCCGAGCGCCCGACCAGGCCGGCATCGGCTTCGGCGAACATCGCCAACAGCTGCGCGGCTTCGGCGTGGCGACGATCGAGACAGGCATTGCGGAGATCCGCGAGCGCCGGCGACTGCGTGCGCTGCACGTGCGTGGCCCGACACACGGCGGAACGCTGTGCGTGCAGGTCCTGGCCGTAGTCCGCCAGACGCTGGAGCACTTCGTCGGCGGCGACGCTGGCGAACGGCAGCCGGCTCGACGCAAACGACGCTCGCACGCGCGGCGTGACCGCTGCGAGCGTTGCGCCGAACGCATCTTCGCCATCGGCGCAAGGCGCCGGCGCGCGCAGCGTCCAGGCGGCGGCGACCGCAGCAACCGCTGCAACCGCCAGTCCCAGCAGGATCGTCCGCCGTGGCGGGGCCAATGCGGCGCGCATCGCCGCGACCAGCACCGCGAGGTCGGCGTGGCGCTGGGCCGGATCGATCGCCAGTCCACGCAGCAGCAATTCGCGCAGACGCGGCGGCAATGCTGCAAGCGCAGCCCGGTCCGGCACCACCGCGGCTTCGCGCCGATGTGGCTCACGCAGACCGCGTCCGACAACGAGCTCATACCAGGTCGCGCAGAACGAAAACTGGTCGGCTGCTGCCGAGGCGTCCTCACCGGCGATCTGTTCGGGCGCCGCGTACTGCGGCGTGTAGGCGGTCTGGGTCATTCCAGGTCCCGGCGCTTCCTCCTCCGCCGACGCACGCGGCAGCGGTGCGGCATCAATGCCGGCGATGCCGAAGTCGATCAGGTGTGCCGAGCCCGCGGCATCGACCAGCACGTTGTCGGGCTTGATGTCGCGATGCACGATGCCCTGCGCGTGCGCGTGGCCGAGCGCCTCTCCCACTTCGATCATTAGCGAGGTCGCGGCGCGCCACCCCGGCCGTGTCTCGTGCTGCCACTTCCGCAGCGGGCGACCATCGATCCACTCGGTGGCCAGGTACAAGCCATGCGCGCTTTCGCCGACGTCGTGAATCTGCACGATGCCGCGGTGGTTGAGCCGCGCCAGTGCGCGCGCTTCGCGCAACACGCGCTGATGCTGCTCGCCGGTCTGCGCCTGATGGCGCAGCAGCTTGATCGCGATCTTGCGATCCAGCGTCGGGTCGTACGCGGCATACACCCTGCCCATGCCGCCCTGGCCGAGCAGGTGCAGCACCACGAAGCGGCCGACGCGGGCCCCGACCTCGAGCGGCGTCGCCTCCAGCAACTGCGGCTGCCAGGGCGCCGTCGCTGCAGTTGGCAGCGGTTGCGTCTGCGCTTCTTCGCCAGCGCCGCTCATGCCGCGAACCCGTGTTCCTTGAGCTTGCGGTACAAGGTACTGCGCCCGATGCCGAGCAAGGCCTGAACGCGGTCGAGATCGCCCCGTGCCAGTTCCAGCGCGCAGCCGAGCGCGTCGCGCTCGGCGCGCAACAAGGCCGCGTCCAGCGTCAGCGGCTGCGTCGAGGCAGGCGTGCGCACGCGCGCGCCCAGGTGGCGCAGATCGAAGGGTTCGCCCGGCTCCAGCTGCAACGCGGCGCGCTGCATTTCGTTGCGCAATTCGCGCACATTGCCTGGCCAGGAGTATTCGAGCAGGGCCGCGAGCGCGGCTTCGGTCACGCCCGGGCAGCTGCGCCCAAGCGCGGCAGTCGCTTCTTCGAGGAACGCGCGCGTCAGCCGGATCACGTCGGTGCGGCGTGCACGCAGCGGCGGCACTTCGAACTCGAATCCGGCGAGACGGTGGAACAGGTCGAGCCGGAAGCGCCCCTCGCGGACGGCGGCATCGAGCGCCTGGTTGGTCGCGGCAATGAACCGCACATCGATCGCCGTCGCCGTGCGGGCGCCGACCCGAAACACCTCGCGCGCCTCAACCGCGCGCAGCAGCTTGGCCTGCAGGTCCACCGGAAGTTCGCCGATCTCGTCGAGGAACACGGTCCCGCCGCGCGCTCGTTCGAGAATGCCGACGCGTTCGCTGACACCGGTAGCGACGCCTCGCTCGATGCCGAACAGCTCCGCCTCGATCAGGTCCTTCGGAATCGCAGCGCAGTTCCAGGCGACGAAGGCCGCGTCGCGGCGGTCCGATTGGGCGTGCACCCAGCGCGCAACCACGTCCTTGCCTGAACCGGATTCGCCGGTCAGCAAGACCGTGAGCGACGACGGCGCCACCTTGCCGAGCGCGCGCAGCGACTGCGCGAACATGGCGTCGCTGGTGATCAGTGCAACCTCGGCGGATGCTGTCGCGCCGCCACCGCCGCCGGTGTCGACGACGCGGTCCGACAGGCGCGCAATCAGCCCCAACAGGGCTTCGACCAACGGCGCATCCGGCGCCATTGGCCCGACCGTCCAGGCCAGATGCAGGCCGGCTCGCTGGCCGTGCACGGCCCCATCCAGTACCCCGCAATCAGCCAGCACGACCGCGGCATCCTCCACGTCCGCGGTGATGCGCAAGCCGGCGAAGAAGCCTTGTGCGACAAGGGCGTCACCCAGCAGCTGCAGCCGCAGACCGCGCCCGAGCCCGCTGCCACGCTGCACCGCTTCGTCCAGCGCGAGGATCAACCGTCGCCAGCGGTCTGCAGCGATGGTCGTGGCCGCTGCCGGTTCCTTTGCCGAGCCGCGGCTCGCGGGAGTGGCCGCGAGATCCAGCAGGATCTGCGCACCCGCGGCGGCAGGCGCGAACACGATGACGAGCGGTCCGAGCTCCACCCGCAACGGCGCGTCGGTGGCCAGTTCGCGGATGCGCTGCCCCTGGGCGCGGGTGCCATTGCGCGAGTCCAGGTCGCGCAACAGGTAGCCGCCATCGGCGAATACCTGCACTTCGAGATGGCGCCGGGAAACGCCGGCGAGCGGCAGGCACCAGTCGCAGCCGGCATCCGACCCGAGCACGTGGACGCCGGCAGTGAACCAGTGCCGCACCACCGGCAGCACTTCGTTCGACTCGGCTTCGGCGACCACGCGATAGTCCATCGCACAAGCATGCGCGAGGCGCAGGCCGACCACAAGCTGCGCCCCGGACACTGCCGAGTTACTCGAACTGATCCTTGAAGATCTCCGGCGACTGCGCGACCACGCTGATCGCGTGCTCGTGGCTGTCGTTGGCCCCCTGTGTCTCGGTGTAGCCGCTGCCGCCCACGGCAAAGGCGACGCGGGCGGTATCACCGGGTAGCGCGGCCGAAGAAACGCGCAGGCTCGCGTCGCAGACCAGGAAACCCTCGCTGCCCGGACTCAGCATGGCGATCACTTCGGCGTGGATCGCGATCGACGCCGCCGATGCCGCCGCATTGAGGCCCGGCATGCACACCAGCGACTCGACCGCCAGCTTCTCCAATGGAAACAGCCTCACGAACGCATCCGGCACGCGACTGGGTCCGTCGTTCATGACAGCAAACTGGAACGACACGATGGCATTGGGCGCGGCGGCCGCGGGCGCCCCCAGCGCGACCACGCGCAGGTCGGCGACACGCTGGATCGGCGCGATCCACTGCACGCGATTGTTGGACGTGTTCGGATCGAGCCCGGTCGCGCCCAGCATGGTCGGGCGGTAGACGTCGGCGTAGCCACCGATCAGCGGACTGTCCATGGTCGCATTTGGCGTTGCCGTGATGGTGACTTCGGCGGTGGCATAGACGCCGAGATTGATGTCGGCCTGCACCAGCCCGCCACTGCCGCTCGGCGTGACGCAGGCCGCGCCCGAGACCGGCAAGCAGGTGAAGCTGACATCGCTGAAGCCGCCACGCAGGTCCGATTCGAGGCGCGCACCGTCGATTGCCGAGGGCCCGAGGTTGCGTATGCGCGCCGT